>JBAQUG010000569.1:0-7593 GCA_049297395.1 Victivallales bacterium
ATATGAAGTTTCATCCTGACTCCTCCAAGCCACGGTATCCGGGTCTTAAGATGATATGTATTTACCGGTCTTCCATTATCTGGTCTTTGCATCAACTGTTCTCAATCCTGGCAATCCGTCCCCCCCCAGAGTTTCGCCCAGGCAGCTTATCATTGAAAATAATCGTATTTCGGTGACGCTTCAACCCGATTTTCGAAGAATTCAGCCAATTGCTAATTTTCGCAATTAGAATCTATTTATCAAATAAGCTTTTTCACATTGGAATAAGTAGGGATATATTCAAAGGTAAATCTCAAGGGCTACATAGGCCTGGTAATATTTAAAGCAGGAAGCATCATGGAAATGTTCAAGGACTATCTCGTGAAGCATGGACTGAAATGCACCGTGGAGCGGAATTGCATTTTCAAGGCTGCAAGATCCCTTGACAACACATTTTCCATCGAGGAACTGCTCGAGCGCGTCCTGAAACGGGGCCTGCATGTTTCGAAATCCACCGTGTACAGGAACATCCCCCTCCTGATCAGGGCAGGAGTCATAAGAACCGAGGCATTGGGGCTTTCACACAGCAAGATGTTCGTAAAATGCGACAGCTGCGCACGCGAAAAGACCGTACCATGTAAAAACTGCGGCGCCAGCGTAGTCGTCAAAGACGGAATTATGAATGAACTGTCCACCCTGTTATCCACGCTCCCTGAAGATAAGGAAGATGACCTTGAAGAACTTGTCAATACCCTGCTTGTATTGAAAGGAAGGTGCTTGAACTGCATGCCTGCGGAAAACATGAAACTGCATGCCGGCGGCAAGCCTGTGCCGGCCAGGATACTGCTTTTTGAAGATGAGAGCGCGCTGAGGGTCCTGCTGAAAGACTTGCTGGAAAATGACGGTCACGAGGTATATGAATATCCGGACTGCAACTGCTTCTATGATGAGTGCATGTGCAGCGACACCGAAAACGGCTCCTGCGCCGACATCATCATCATCGACATTAAAATGCCCGGCATATCAGGAATTGAATTCATAAAAAAACTGCTGGGCAAGAAGTGCAGGATTAAAAACATAGCGTTTATGTCGGCATACCAGACAGACGATGACTTGGCATACATCGGCTCAATCGGCGGCAAATTCTTCTGCAAACCCGACGACATGCCCAAAATCAAGGACTGGGTTGAGAACTGCAGGCGCAGCATCAATGGGGAAAGACTGCTGGCAAATAATTTCCTGGGTGAATAGATTCATATTTCCTGTTATGTTGAGCTCAACACATAACAGAAAGTCTGAATCTCATCCAGCAATCCATTAATCCGTCCATCCATCAGGATGACACTCAGGGTTTGCGCCTAAAATCCAAACGCCTGTATCTCCCGTCAAATGCCCAAGTTATTTTTTAGCGAGCCCTCAGTTCAAGCTTGCCTCAATCTTCTTCACGAACTCGAGGTTCTTCTTCATTTTCCGGAGGGTCGCTTCTTCAGTGGAAAAATCCTCGAAGGAGATCCATCCGTCGTACCCGATGTTCTTCAACGCCTTGAAAAGGGCTGTCATATCGACAACCCCCTTCTCGAACGGAGCTGACGAAGGTTTCCAGCTGACAGATCCGTCTGGACGAGTCCCCGAGGCCTCCCATATGGCATTCTTGAGATGGACGTGCGCAAGATACTGGTCCAGGACCTCCAGTCCTATCCCATACTGCTCGTAGCCTTCATATACCATGTTACCGGAGTCGTGGATGACGCCCACATATTTTGGATCCAGATTGTTCACAAACGTGGCGGCGGCGCTTGCGCTGGGGACAATGTTGCCCATGTGGATCTCGATAAGCGCCCTCAATCCATATTCCCTTGCGAGTTCAGCGACATCGCAGTACTGGCGGAAGGCACGTTCGCGGATCTTGAGATAGGAACTTTTCCCGTCGTATCCAGGCACACCGACCCTGAGCTGTTTCGCACCGAGTTTGACAGTCCCCTTCATGGCGGTCTCGACAGCTTCAAGATTTTCGCAGCCCACGTAAGTCCCAACGCACGGCATCTCCATCCCGGCCGAGGCGGTGATCTGCCTGATATTGTCTGCGTCATCGACAAAGCTCTTCAGCGGCCAGGTGCAGAGATTCCCAGACCAGAAGCCGGGCCTGCCGTCCACGGACGGCTCCTGGTCGACCACCCTCCATTCCACTCCTTCATATCCTAGGCTCTTCATTTCATGAAGAGCATCCTGCGGCGCGAGATCCGGCAGGCTGACAGTAAAAATCGAGTATTTCATGTTTGAATCCCTGTGATTAATTACGTGAAGTTAGCATACGGGCCGCAAAAGTAAATTTCTGAAATGTTTCAAAGAGGATTATTGGAAACCTTTGAAGTCCCAGTCTTATTCCTACAGGCAGGGCACAACTTGCTGGACGTATCAATGCCACCCGAAGAGGAAATGAATTTATCGATATGCTCCCAGTTGCCGTTGTCGTCGCAAATCTTTTTGCAGCAGGTGCAGATATTGACGATCTGGCGCAGCTTGTCGAGCTCATCCATACCGCGCCCGAGCTTGATTATCAGCTCATCCCTTTCCTTCAACACCCTGTTGGATTCAGTTATGTCGTGCCAGATGCAGAAAATGAACTTGTCCTTGTTGATCTCGACGAACTTCGCCCTGACCTCAATATCCAGTATTTCCCCGGACTTGGTCCTGTGCCTGGTGAAATACGTCTCCCGGCCCTCTTCAACAATTCTCTCGATGTGCGCCATCAGTTCGACCTGCGTCTCGCAGACATCGTAATCCATGAGATCGAGCTTTAAAAACTCGTCCCTGGTATATCCAAGCGTATTACAGGCGTTCTCATTGAAGTCGACGAGCCTGCCCACTTCAACGCTTATCGCGACCATGGAGTCGGCGCAGATATCGAACAGGGTTTTATAGAAGACGTTCGAGTAGCTCAAATTGCATAGCTTTATCTTATGCTTGATCATAAGTGTTTATCCATCTGTTGTCTAGCTGATGGAAAATAGCATCGGAAGAGGGTATTTCAAATTACCCCGTTCATAATGGAACAGCAAACAGCAGGGTTCCATGCCCAATGACGATTACTTCTTCACGTCATCAGCGTAGTCGGGATATTTCTCCTTCATGCAGTCAGGGCAGATCCCGTGGGAGAAATCATATTTCGTCCTTGACTGCATATAACCCTCGATGGTCTCCCAGCTTTTCTTGTCGACGCAGATTTTCTTGCAGTAGGTGCAGATGTTGAGGATCTCGCGGAGCTTCTTTATCTCCTCGATCGAATCCTTGAGTTCCTTGATGAGGTCTTCCTTCTCCCTCATGCTCTCATACAGCTCGGTCACGTCGGTCCAGTTGCAGAGGACGAACTTATTGTTTCCGAGTTCGACAACCTTGGCCAGGGCCTCCACGTCCAGGATCCTGCCGTCCTTGGCCTTATGTTTCGTATGGAAGGCCTCTTCTCCTGAAGCAAGTATCCTGTTGGTATGCTCCTTCACTGCCTCCTGGTTCTCATAGATGTCGATGTCTGAAAGACTGAGCTTCCTGAACTCCTCCTTGGTGTATCCCAGCTGTTCATAGGCGAGTTCATTGAATAGAATAATCTCCGACGACACCGGATCAATGATCACCTTTGCATCCGCAGACTTTTCAAACAAAGTCCTGAAGAAGATGTTCGAGGCGAAATGATTCCTGATAATCCTGTCTGTCTCTGTTTCCTGCATGCCAACCCCCGTTGTTATGCCATATGGATATCATTGGAAATTGACTAAGGCAAATTAATTGTGACTAATGTTTTACAACAGGCAGCAGGCACAGGCGGAGCCCCGGCCTCTTCCAATCCCCCAATCGAAATCAGGACATTTCCGGGGCTCTCCGCGCTTTTTGACATAAAATAATAATTCTTAACTTGGTGTCTTGGCGTCTTGGTGGTTAATTATAGGCTTTACAAGGAGAGCTGGCGTCACGCCGGCAATGGTAATTCCCATGGGATACGACTGCATAATCATCGGAGGAGGACTTTCCGGGCTCGCCGCCGGAATACGGCTCTCCCATTTCGGGAAGAAGATCTGCATCCTGGAAAAACATTCCCGGCTAGGCGGGCTCAATTCCCATTACACCAGGGGCGGATACGAGATCGACTCCGGACTCCATGCCATGACCAATTTCACCACTAAGGGCGGTCCGAAATCCGCGCCGCTCGCAAAACTCCTGCGCCAGCTCCGGATCCAGCACGACGAACTCGAGCTCCGCGAACAGAAACATTCACTCGTCTGCTTCCCCGGCGTATCATTGGAATTCACAAATGATTTCGAATTTCTCAAAGCCGAAATTCAAAATAAGTTTCCACATGATTTTGAAGGATTTGTCCGCCTTGACAAATTCATTTCCGAGTTTGACAGCCTCAACCTGACCTCGAAATTCATTTCCGCGAGGAAGATTGTTTCTGGATACATAAGGAGTCCCATGCTTATCGACATGCTTTTCTGTCCTCTGATGTACTATGGAAGCGCGGTCGAAAACGACATGGATTTTGCGCAGTTCGCAATAATGTACCAGAGCATCTTCAAGGAAGGCTTCTGCAGGCCCGCCGGAGGGATCAGGACGCTTCTGGACATCCTCGAAAAGCGGATCACCGAGTCCGGCGGCGAAATCCGCAGGAACTGCGAAGTCCGCAGAATAATCTCGAAGGCCGGGCAGGCCCAGTCTGTCGAACTGAAAAACGGCGAAACTATTTCGGCCAGGAACATCCTTTCTTCCGCAGGCTACGTCGAAACCCTTTCACTCTGCGACCGGAAACCTGCGGATTTCGCGGAGATCCCGCGCGGACAGATGGCGTTCGTGGAGACCGTCGGCATCCTCGATTCACCTATTTCAGGATATGAGAGCGCCATAATGTTCTTCAACTGTTCCGAAAAGTTCCATTACCAGAATCCCAAGGATGCAATCGACTGCCGCAGCGGCGTGATCTGCTGTCCTAACAATTTCAAGTTCCTGCCATCCGACACGCCCCCTGCCCCGACGATCAGGATAACGGTTCTTGCCAACAACCGGCTGTGGAGCAAATTCCCAGAGGATGAATACAAGAGGCTCAAGGAGGATTGTTCAAAGAAAACACTCTCGATCGCCGCAAAACTCACCGGCGCTCCCGCACTCGCTGAAAGAGTCAGGCTCATCGATACTTTCACGCCGAAGACGATCACGCGCTACACGGGACACATCAACGGCGCGGTCTATGGATGTCCGGAGAAAGTCAAAGATGGAAGGACTCATCTCGGAAATTTGTTCCTATGCGGGACGGACCAGGGTTTTCTAGGGATAACAGGCTCGATGCTGAGCGGAATATCGATTGCGAACCTGCATCTGCTGAAGTAGATTAAGACAGACACGGATGGTACGTATTCAGTAAACTATGTCGTTTACTTAATCCGTACTAAAACTGTTGATTCCGCATTTTATTCGGATGTAAATATTCACTGGACGAACATAGTTCAGTGAATATTTACAGTTTTTCAGAAAAACTATATTCAAGCAATATTTAACTTATTGACTTTGCCTGGGAGCTTATGTTCAAGGGGAAAAAAATAATCCTTATCTCTCTTTGCGGAAGCACTCCCGCCGTAATAACCGAAACAGTCCACTTCCTTGCGAATGACCCGACCCCGATTGTGCCGGACGAAGTGATCGTCATCACCACAACAACCGGCCGCAGATGCATTGAGAATGAACTTTTAAATTCCGGAGTATGGGATAATCTCCTGGAGACCCTCAATGTCCCTCCTTCCAGGATCAAGTTTGGAAAATCAGCTGGACATATACGGCTCATGCCCGATATCAACGGAAAGAAAGACATTGACGACTTGACCGATGAATCCGACAATGAGGCTGCGTCTAATTATATCCTTGCCACACTGCGGCAGTTCACCGAGGATCCCGGATGCATCGTGGTGTTCTCGATCACCGGAGGAAGGAAGACCATGAGCGCATACGGCGCCCTTGCAATGTCAATGCTCGGGCGGGATGAGGACATGCTTTGCCATGTCCTTGTCAGTCCACCATTCGAAAACCCCTTGCTGATTCCGAAGTTTTATTTTCCGGATCCGCGGATAAAACGCTACAGGCTTGACGGCAAGACCTACAATTCATCCATGGCCCATATAAGGCTGACACAGATTCCCTTCCCCAGGCTCAGGAACCTGTTCAGAAAATCTCTCGGGGACATCCCCGGCACCTTTTCCGATACCGTCAGGCTTGCTAACATCTCGTTGAATACTGATGCCGCAACTCTGAAGGTTCTTGAAATAAACCCCGGAGCTGGAAATGGGAACTGCCTTATTGGAGACTTCAAGATAAACTTCTCTCCTCTTGAGCTCGCCCTCTACTGGCTGCTTGCGCTGCGCCGCAGGAAGTCACTGCGCCCAGTGGAGGGACAGAAACGTCTCCTGGAAATATTCCTTCCATTCGCAAGATCCGCCAGTCTGTTTGACATGTCCGGGAGGAACATTACGGACGATGATCTAAGGAAGGCGATCCATTCCATCTCATCGAAGATAAAAAGGTCCGCAGGACATTTTTCCCGCTATTATCTCCCTTCCGGAAAGAAGGGGGTTTATGGATTGTCTCTCGATCCGGCGCTGATAAAATGCCCGGATGTCACAATGACGTCGGATGACGTCGGAAACACTTGAAGGGGATGGATCAAAGCCGTATAATCGTCATAACAAAACAAGTCGAATCAATAATCAAGAAGGAGCTCTACCATGCCTGATAACAGGGAAGACTTCTGGAAAAGAAAATTGATGGCCTACCTACACGATCCGCCGGACAAATGCTTTGATATCAAGAATCATGAAGAATCTGCAAGGCAGTTCATGTCCGGAGCCGGTTTTGTTGTAGAAGAAGAGCTGAAAAAAATATTAAGCGAGATAAAAGATGCAGACTATTTTTCATCTTCAGCGGAGAGGTTTGTCTTTCCGCAAAAGAAATGCTCTACAGAATATGATGGGCAGAGTGGTTCATCCTTCACACATCCGCTTTCTTCATCCCCGTACATTGCTTCCAAAAACTTAAAGGAACAGGCCGGGAATCTCCATGATATCCTTAAGTCAGCCGTAGGGGGGATTGAGAACGAAGACTGGCGGGTAAAATTCTTCCTTTACTGGCGTCGCTGGCTTGAAAATGCCGTCACAAATGGCAAGGAAAATTCTGAACATCTCGCCTTCTCTCCAGGTGATTCGAGAATTCCGGACCACTCGATATGGAACCATATGTCAGTAACTTCAGCAGTCGCCGGATGTATTGAGCATGGAAAACTCAAACCGGCATTGCTACTTTTTCAGCTTGGCCCCGTACAGGAATTCATCTCCCAGGCACGCTCGACGCGTGATCTCTGGAGCGGAAGCTATCTCCTGAGCTGGCTGATTGCACACGCAATGAAAGCGGTATCCGACAAAATCGGACCTGATTCGATCATATTCCCAAATCTTCGCGGAAATGGAATCTTTGATCTTCTTCATAAGGATGAAATGTATGCTGCCAAGTGGAAAGACAAGAATGGTTCCGAGATGTCCACCTGGGATCGGATGAAACAGGAAAAAGGGAAAGAGAGGGTGGCAG
>JBAQUG010000570.1:0-2226 GCA_049297395.1 Victivallales bacterium
GTGTGACAGCTATCCGCCGCAGATTGGGCATCTTTCTAAGGATGTCTATCTTGTTGGTCAGATTTTCGCAACAACCATAGGCGACAAGACCGAATTTTTCGGCAATCGGCATCTGATATCGCAGTAAAAACTCTTCATGCATTTCAGGGGATATCTGTTCGAACTCCTGTGCCGCCATGAACGACCAAAGCTGTTTCCGGTTGACCGGTGCGCCATTTGCGACCGGATCCTTGAGATCCAATGCATATGGCACTGACTGGGTCTGATGATTGCTCAATTTCCAAGCACCTGCACGCTCTCCTTCCTCCTGCTGCTTTAATATTCCGTCCCTGAGGAAGGCGCACAGCTTATGGAATAAGTCCGGCTGGTCAATCACGTCCCAGAGGATTTGTTCAATTCCCCGGATCTGACCCAGCCAATACGATATGTCCCCACCGAAATTCTTGAGGGGAGGGGATCGGTCTATGTTGACCTCCAGTATGCCGTCCAGTGCGGAAGAGAGCCTGTCGGCGTTAACCATGGTTGCCGGTTCGTCTATGGAATAGCTGGGAATCTTCAGTTGATCCAGTTTATCTAAATCCTTGAGCAACGGCTCAGACACCCATGCGCCGCTTTCTTCATAGATCTCCTTTTTATCGAAAATGCCCCAGTCCTCTCCCGGAGGGACAATATGGACAGCCTGCTGGGTTATCCATGGTTCAAAAACAGTGTCGTCCTCGGTGGAGGCGCGGAAAATCTCATGCCGCAACCACCTCTCATGCCCTTTGAAAAAAGAATCCTTGCAGAGCAGTGCGTCATCAGGGACTATTTCTTTGCGGAACGCAAGACCTCCCAGGATTTTTACCAGCGGCCTGGTCTTCCGGAGGCTGTTGTGCTTCCTCCAAAGATCCCTTTTCATGTCCTCCCTGGGATTGGAGCAAACCTCCCTGTACTGTCCGGCCAGGCGGCGCATTATTTCAATGTCTGCGTCTTTCTTCACAGGTTAGTTCTCCCTTATTTGAATTCGTCACGGGCGACGATGCGCCCTTCTTTTATTGAGATATTGAACGCCTCCATCATGCGCTGGGTCTTGAGAGCCTTCTCCACATCGCAGATTACCGGGGCTCCTTCTCTTATCGACTTTACAAAGAAATCATATTGCTCTTCAAAGCCGATATGTCCCGAGGATGCCTTTTCTTTTGAGATTACGACCTTGGTGCGGAACAACCCGTTGTCGGTGAAAAGATCGAAAGAGCCTGGGCCTTCCGGAAAATAGGGATCAACATCGACTCTGCCTTTTGTCCCAACCACCCCGAACATGTTATTCCGATATGTCGCCGAAACCTGGCTGAATGCCGCACTGGCCCGCACCCCGTTTTGGAATTCAATGTTGGCAGAGACAGTTTCGGGCATTTCTTGGGATGCTCCAACTTGCCGGACAGGTGCGCCAAAGGCGCAGACACGGGAGAAGTCGGCTCCGGCGAATTCGAACATGTCGTTGAACTCATGCACCATGCAATCAAAGAACTGTCCGGCTCCGTGTACCGGATTCTTGCGCCATTCAACCATGTAACCCGGTCCACGGAAAAGATGCGCCCAAATCATGACGACTTCACCCAATTCCCCGGATTTGATCAGCTGCAGTATCTTGCGTACCAGCGGACTGGAACTGGCCCTGTATCCGATCTGGCAGACGCATTTTGCACGGCCTGCCGCCTCTTTTATCCTGCAAGCCTCCTCCAGGTTCGAAGCGAGCGGTTTTTCAAGCAGGACATGAATGTTCCTTTCCAAAGCCATGATTGACAATTCCGCATGCGTCGGCAGAGGCGTGGCAATTACTATTGCATCCAGCTTGGCCTCCGACAGCATTCGCGAATAATCATTGAATGATTTTACATCAGGAAGGCCGCAGGAGTCAACTGCTTTCCGGCATTTTTCAACGTCAATGTCGCAAACTGCCACCAAGTCCATATCGTCACGTTTCAAGATTGTCTCTACGTGGGAGGCTCCGTGCTTTAATCCAACCACGCCAATCCTAAGCTTCTTTGGTTTTTCCGATCCCTTTTTCATCCAATCTCCCATGTTCACGTTAAGGAATTACAAAGTTTATGAATATCCATCATCCTATTTCCGAACTTCATCTTCTGCGAATTGCGAAATTCGCACTTGGAGTGCGGCAATTTATTGCCGCCTTTAATGACGGAATTTATTCCGTCCCATCCAAATGCCGCGAAATAAATTTCGCGA
>JBAQUG010000571.1:0-12110 GCA_049297395.1 Victivallales bacterium
CCCGGAACCTCTGCGACGAGGTGATGTACGCTCCCATGAACAGCCGCTACAAGGTTTATATAATCGACGAGGTCCATATGCTCTCGCCCAGCGCCTGGAACGCCCTTCTGAAAACAGTCGAGGAACCACCGGCCCACGTCAAGTTCCTTTTCGCAACCACTGAAGCGCACAAGGTGCTTCCGACCATAGTGTCCCGATGTCAGCGCTTCGATCTGAGGAGGATATCGACGAAGCTCATTTCCGACAGCCTTCAGAATATCGCCGCAGTCGAGAAAGTGAAGATATCCAGAACCGCGATCGCTGCAATTTCCAGGGCAGCCGACGGCGGAATGCGCGATGCGCAGTCGCTCCTCGACCAGATGATATCATTTTTCTCGTCCGACGACGCGGAAATTACCGAGGAGAATGTCCTTTCGGTGTTCGGATTGACTGGAGAATCCGAGATGGAGAATCTGGTCTCAGCCGTGCTGAACAATGACAGGACCGCAGTTGTCAGCATCATCCATTCGCTGTCGAGCCGCGGCAAGAACCTCGAAAAGCTTTTTGATGATCTTCTGTTCTGCCTGAGGGGAGTTGAATTGTGCAAGATACTGCCTGATCCGGCAACTGTCCTTGAAACCGGGGAAGAGTCGGTGGCGCATTACCGTGAACTTGGAAAGAACATGGAGCTCAGGAAAATAGAGAAGATCCTTGAACTTCTTTCCCCCGCAGGAAGAATCCTCCATGACGCAATGAACAAGCAGGTTTTCATCGAATCCATAATCCTGAAGGCGATGCGATATTCGCATGCCGTGCAGATCGAGGAGCTGATCTCAAAACTCAACAGCCTCTCAACGGGGGGCGCACTGAATATTCCCGATACAGCTGTTCCGACAATACCGCAGGCTGAAAAAAAAAACCTTTTTGTAGCTAAACCACCTGAAGCAAAACCGCAAATCGCAAGGGAAAACACATCTTCCTATGATGCCCCGGAAATAATAGCGGTAAATGCGCCTCCAGTAAAACCCAGTCCGACAATTCCACCGGCACCACCACCAGCAGTAATTCCGCCTCCGGCAGCTGCTCCAATACCGCATCGCCCCCCTGCTCCCATCCAGGCGCCAGTTCAAGAAACACCGAGGAAGCCGGCTCCCGCTGTCCAACCGCCTACCGACAACTTCAAGCCCGATGAGCTCTGGCACAAGATCATCGCTGAAATAGACCATGCAGCTAAACCGATGCTGAAGACATACATGCAGGAATGCATCCCCGGAAAATGGGAGAACGGGATTCTTACAGTCTTCTTTGACCAGGAATTTGAAGAAGAACATGCGTCCGCAATCATAAAGGATCTCCATACAATTGAGAATTGCCTCCACAGGGTGACAAAAGGCAGGCATTATTCCGTGAAAATAGAAAAGAAGCCCGGAATCGTGTCCCCACATGAGCAGCCACGCTACAACAGGGATCTCGCCGATGTGAAGGCAAAAGTCCGCGGAAATAAATATGTCCAGGCCGTGATCGAGCTTTATGACGGTGAAATAGTCGATGTGAGAGGGTAGGAGAAGTTCTAGAGTGCGAAAGTTCGAAAGTGCGTAGTGCCGGGTTCGGAAGTTCCGTGAAAGGAAAATTTTCCGTCCCGGAAATTTTAACATTTGAGGTTTATCATGTTTGGGAAACTTGGAGACATGGCGAATATGCTGCAGAAGGCGCAGGACATGCAGAAAAAAATGATTGCCGTCCAGGAGGAAATATCAAGACTCGAAGTCAAAGGCGAAAGCACAGGCGGACTGGCCGAAGCTGTCGTCAGCGGGGATTTCACTGTGAAAAGGATAACCATCAAAAGCGAATGCGCCAGGACCGCCGATCCCGAAATCATCCAGGAACATGTGACGGACGCAGTGAACAATGCGATCGCCAAGTTAAAGGTGAAATCAAAGGAAAAAATGTCAGAAGTCACAGGGGGCATCGACCTGCCTGGCCTTTCGCTATGAACCGGAGTCATCCATGGGACGGCGGTAAACATGAAACACGAATATCCTGAAGGATTCCAGAATCTAATAAACCTGCTGAAAACCCTTCCCGGCGTTGGACGAAGGACAGCGGAAAGGATGGCATTCTCGATGCTGAAATGGCCTCCTGAGAAGCTTGCTGATTTCGGCGCCTCGATATGCGAACTCCGCACTAGGACGACATCCTGTCCGGAATGCGGGAACCTCTCATCTTCAGGAGGGCTCTGCAGTATCTGCTCGAGCAATACGCGTGACAAGACTATGATCTGCGCCGTCGAGGAATCAGTCCAGATATATAACATTGAGCAAAGCGGTCTCTTCAAAGGCGTCTACCATGTCATCGGCGGGAAGCTTTCCCCTCTTGAAGGAAAGGGCATAGGCGATCTCAATATAAAAGCCCTGCTCAAACGCATAGAAGCCCAGAACGTCAGGGAAGTCATAATAGCTTTCAGCAGCGATGTAGAAGGACAGGCCACCTCGACATACATAGCCGAGGAGCTCAAGAAAAAGAATGTCCATGTGACACGCCTGGCACAAGGCCTTCCGGCAGGTTCGGACATATCCTATGCTGATTCCGCGACGATCGCGGCCGCGCTGCACGGGAGAAGGCCGCTGTAGGAAGTTCGAAAGTTCTGGAGTTCGAAAATGCGGAAGTTATTTCTGCACGACTCCTAAGCTGCAAACCCCGTCCTGCCATCACAGAAGCTCCTTGAGCACCTTGTTGAGTTCCGGAAGCGTATAAGGCTTGTTGACTATCGCCTTGAACCCAAGCTGCCTGTAATCGGGAAGCTCGACGCTGTATCCGCTCGAAACAACAGCCTTGGCGGCGGGATCTATTTTCAGCAGCTCCCCAATTGCCTCCCTGCCTCCCATGCCACCTGGAATGGTGAGGTCCATGATGACCAGATGGAAAGGGCTCCCCTGCTCCTGGGCCTTCCTATAAGTATCAAGCGCCTCCTTTCCATGCGCAGCCTGCACGACCTCGCATCCGTAATATTCCAGTATCCGCGTAAGCATGTCCCTGACCATCTGCTCATCATCCATGATCAGTATTTTCGATTTGAATTTATTATCTATAAGCGGAGCCCTTTCCGTGCCGGCATCCGCCATGCAGGTTTTCTCTGAGAGCGGGAAATAGATAAAGAAGGATGCACCATTCCCCTCCTCGGATTCGGCGATTATCGTTCCGCCGTGGTTCCTAGCTATTGACATGCTTGTTGGAAGCCCGAGCCCCGACCCCTTGGACTTCGTGCTGAAATAAGGATCAAATATCCTGCCGAGGTTCTCCTGCGAAATACCTTGACCGCCATCCTTCAACATGATTCTCGCATAACTGCCCCCGGCAAGTCCCGGGATCTCCCTGGGAGCCACCTGGACCAGCGCGCATCCGACCTTGAGCTTTCCGCCGTCCGGCATGGCCTGGACAGCATTGATTACAAGGTTATGGAGCAACTGGCTGATCTGGGATTCATCAGCCTCCACGGAAATCTCCTCTTTTTCAAACATGAATTCGGCTGCGACATTTGACCCTCTCAGCGCAAACGTGACCGAGTCAGAAACAAAGGGAACTATGTTCAAAGGTCTCTTCACCGTCTTGGTCTCCTTGGCGAAAGTCAGGAGCCTGCCTGTCAGGTTGCGTGCAAGCACGCAGGCATGCTCGGAGTCATCGAGTATCTTCCGGGTCTGGATATCATTCTTCAGCCTGACCTTTACAACGGAGATATTGCCGAGGATGGAGGCGAGAAGATTGTTGAAATCGTGGGCGATACCCTTGGCAAGGAGCTCCACGGTCCTCAATGTCTCCACCTTGAGGCGCTCAACTTCAAGCTGTCTTCTTTCTGTGATATCGAACTCAACTGCCCGGTATCCCATGAAGCCCCCCTTGGAATTGTAGAATGGGACGGCTGTACATTCAGACAGTATCTTCCTGCCGTTCTTATGCAGATTATGGCTCAGGAAATTCTTGAACGGAGCCCTGCTCCCCAGCATTTCGTCAAGCTCCATGACAAGCCTGTCCTTCTCCTCCGGAGCAAAGAAGTCATAATAATGCTTCCTTCCAACCAGTTCATCCGGCTTGTATCCATAGATGTTTTCCACGACACGGTTGGAGTATGTGAACATCCCATTGGTGTCAACCTCCCAGATCCATTCACCTGCATTGTCG
Organism: Victivallales bacterium; assembly: GCA_049297395.1. Lineage (GTDB taxonomy): Bacteria > Verrucomicrobiota > Lentisphaeria > Victivallales > GWF2-50-93 > GWF2-50-93. Next base: position 4,156 of record JBAQUG010000571.1, read on the forward strand.
GCGATCTGCGTGAATCTCTCAATACTTGCCGTCAATGCCTTTTCATAGACCAGGCTCCGCTCCTCATTTCCAATGGCCGTGGCGATCACTCCGAGGATCTTGTAGTCGGAATCATTCGGCGTGAACTCCTTCTGGAAGACGATGCAGAGCGAACCTACCGGCATCCCTTCGCATTTGACGACATGCCCGAGATAAGAATGCAGATCATAGGCCTTGACGTTGGGATCCGTCCTTGCGTAGTCGGTCTTCGAGAGATCCGGCACGTACATCATGTCCCGTTCGGCGCCTCTTCTTATGAGGTCATAGCATATATGGCCTTCGGCCTTGTCGCTTGCCTTGTAGTCCGCAGGCGTCTTCCACTGCCCAAGCGAATAGAGCATGCCCTCCTGCATATTGTTGTACAAGGCGCAGGTTGCGCCTGTAAGTTCTCCGCACAGGGCAGTAAGCCTGTTCACGTTCTCCGCATAGTCGTTGCCCAGGCCCAGGAGGCACTGGTTTATCTTTGAAATCCTCTCTTCGCTCCTGCGAAGGGAAGCTTCGGCATTCTCGCGCTCCCTGACATTCTTGATTATCTGCCTGTACATCTCGCCTTTGACATTCTCCCACCAGATGACAAGCCTTATTCCGCAGATTAGAATCAATGCCAGCGAGGTAACCGCCATGGCCCAGGCCCTTATCTTGAGAGGTGCATATATCTCATCGGCCTCCACCTGGGCGATTATGTACCAGGGCGATTCAGGAACATGCTTCACCGCACGCAGCACCTTCTTGTCCCTGTAGTCATACCCCTCGAAAACCCCCTCGTTCCTCGCCTCCTCGTTGAACACCGAAGAAAACTTGCCGCCTATCGGTCTTTTGTATGCAAGCCTGGCATTCCTGCCTTCTTCAAGCTCGTTCATCACCATGATCTCATCCCCGTTGATGCTGGCAATCATTATCTTTGCGGACTGGCTCGGTGTCGGCCAGGACTGGATGAGAGGCATCATGAATCTTTTATTGTCGACGGCGAGAAGCAGAAGCCCGATGACCTCGGAACCTTCACCTTTTATCCCATCCAGCAGCGGAACTATGAGATCAAAGCAAGTCTCCTCGGAATCGGAAAGATAATAGAAATCGGAAAAACGCGGAAGCTTCTTGAGCAAAGCCTCCTGGAGCTGCAGCTTGAAATTATCAGGTCCGGCAGGGTATTTACCTGAAGACAGGCGCAGGCGCATGGAACTGTCGTAGATCCGGAATGAGGCATACCCATGGATCTTCGCGACCGTACCGAGTTCCCGCTTCAGTGAATCCGGCGGCTGGGACTCGGGATTCCCGAGCATCCGCCTGAGTTTTGCAACCATGTCCTTGTCCTGGAGTACCAGCTCGGCATCATGGAAGTGCCTCTGCCGCCAGTCGAAGAGATCCTTGACCTTCATGCTGGCCACCGATGAAATCTGATCCTGGGCCTGGCGGTAGAAATCAATGGCTGTTGAATAGTAGAAATAATAGGCGGCGGCCGATATGCCTATTGAGAGAAGTGCAAAAGAGACCAGAGGAACCCACCTGTTGCTCCTTTTTAATATCATCGAAACTCCCCCCGCTCCCTGATGAGTATTGGTATCACAAACAACCACCATCGCACGACTTCCATCAATTATACGGTTTTTACAGCAGCATTGCAAGAGGTGCCGGGAAATAAACGCATGATTTATCCTGCAGCGTCATGCGCACCTCTATTTCTTCACTGTGTGGACAAGTCCCTTCCTGCTGTGGATTGAAAGGATATGCTTCATCGCATCGTCAGCTGAATCGACAACACTGAAGAAATCCAGATCTGATTCCTTTATCTTCCTTTCATCCACAAGTGTCGTTTCAAACCAGTTTATCAACGGCCTCCAGAAATCTTCTCCTACCAGTACCAGCGGGATACGGTTTATCTTGTCGGTCTGGAGAAGAGTCAGGGTTTCAAGCATCTCGTCGAGAGTCCCGAATCCACCGGGAAAAACAACGACCCCCAGCGAATATTTCAGGAAGTTCACCTTCCTTATGAAGAAATATCTGAAATCGACCTGCGTGGTAAGATAAGGATTCGCATCCTGCTCCATGGGAAGCTCAATATTCAATCCGACCGAGACACCGTCTCCGGATTGCGCGCCCTTGTTCGCCGCCTCCATGATTCCCGGACCTCCGCCGGTTAAAACACCATAGCCGTTCTCGGCAAGCAGGCGCCCCATCTTCACGGCTTCCTTGTATTCGTGCTCATGTGGTTTGGTGCGCGCCGAACCAAAGACGGTTATCAGCGGACCCTGGGCGCTCATTTTCTCGAAAGACTCCACGAACTCGGCCATTATCCTGAAGATCCGCCATGGATCCTCCTTCGTGAAATCATTGAACAAGGCTTCCGGCTCCTTTAGTACGACCTTATTGTTCTTCATTGGTAAAATCTCCATGTTTTAAGATATATTCTACCATCAAGTCACAAAGACTCAAAGTGCTTTTCAGTATTTTCCGGATACAAAGCGAATTCAAGGATTACGGAAAGGAATCAGCGTCATCGCGGATGAAGTCAGGAAGATCTACCGGACCGGAAAATAAAATCACTTATTGAAATACTTGAGAAAGATGAACCCGGCTGCGATAATTGCCAGCACGACTATTATCGTAATTATTACTCCCATGAACAGATTCGATTCCTTGACACGCCTTGAGCCATAGGCGTTATAGGCCTTTCCGCCGCCGGTCCGGGAAACAGGATCCCTGCCGGACACCAGCTTCTTCTTCACGGCAGATGCCGCGATCGGCTTGCCTGCAAGCAGCGCCTTGAGATCCTTTATAAGCCCGGCCCAGGTCTCATACCTCTTATTCCTGTCCTTTTCAATCATCTTATTCATGACGAGAAGGCAGTCCGCATTCACATTGGAATTATAGTTCGAAAGAGGCTTCGGACTTTTCTCCATCTGCGCCTCCATCATCTCGAAATGCGTCTTGCACTGGAACGCCGGCGCCCCTGCAAGCATTTCATAGAACACAAGCCCGAGGCAGTACATGTCCGCCTGGTATGACAGCTCCCTCTCCCCCCTCGCCTGTTCCGGGCTCATATACTGCGGGTTTCCAATAGTATATCCCATGACAGTCAGATCGTCCTTGCCTGGCTCGAAAGATTTGGCAAGCCCAAAATCGGTGAGCATCGGATGGACTCCTGCGGCGATAAGGATAGTTGAAGGACAGACATTCCTGTGGAGAATCTTCTTCTCATTCCATGCATATTCCAGGGCGTCGGCTATTGCCATGATTATCTTCACAGCCTCGTCCTGTTCAAGCTTAGCCTTCATCTTGACGTAGTCGGAAAGATAGAGCCCTGTCTCGGAGGCGCTGACAAAAAACAAAAGCCCGTTTTCATCTCCTGCGTCATATGCGGGAAGGATGTTCTGGTGTTTGAGGGCGGCTGTCAGCTTCACAGCCTGGATGAAGCGCTGGACCGTATCCGTGCCGGCAGCCATTTCCGGCGGCAGTACCCGTATTATGACTTCCTTCTCCAGATCCGGATGCCTGCCGATATAAACGGTGTCGCCAAGGCTGCCTTTTCCCTGCAGCTTGAGAATCTCAAACCTGCCATTCAACTTGTATCCAGGTATAAGCTGCTGGAGCATGTCTCTGTCGTCCCATGGATGATTGGATTAATGGATGGTTGGATGATTGTGTTTTAAAGACATGGACATATGACAATATCTGTTAAAAAAATACGGAATGATTTTTTCAATTGATGCTCATCATGAGCGTCTTGGCCTGGTCGGCCCAGAAATCATCGGCTCCGGAGGAAGCATCCATTGCGGATTTGAGGGATGCTACAGCCCTGTCCTTCTTTCCTGCAGCCAGGAAGATCCGTCCTGCGGAATATGAAGCTTCGCTTCTGACTCCGACAGGGAATTTTATGTCGGTGCTTATCTTGGAAAGGGTTTCAGCCGCGTCGTCCTTCTTATTCAAAAGTTCAAGAAGATATCCCTCGTTGAGCCTGGCCTGCCAGAATGTCTCGGGATTCTCCGGCAATTGTTTGATTTCACGGCAGACTTTCAGGGCATCATCGAATTTCCTGTCGTCGACAAGAATTTTCATCAGCCTGAGTTTTGCGAAGTTCGCAGAAGGATTTTCAGGATGGGCGGCAATAACCGCCTGCAGCTCCTGCACGGTCTTCGCCTTGTTGAACTCAGATGCGGCGGCAACTTTCTTCTGGCTGGCATAATTTGTGAAGATTAGATATGCCGCAAAAAGAATCACCACGCCTATTGCGACATTGAGGATCGTAGACCAGTGGCTGACGAAGGAATCCTCGAAGGTGGTTATCTCCTCGTACGCTTCCTCTATGATATCTTCCTTTTCCTGTCCGTGCTTCTTCATTGTTGATTCTCCATGTGTTCAAGATTTCCTACGAGCCCATAACTTAATTCACAATTGTTTTAATTCAAACACACTCTGGCAAAAAGTTGCGAGTCAGCCTGAGGCAAACATGTTTTAGGACCACAGCCCGAGAATCAAATAGGTGAAAAAACAAGAAAGACAGGAACTCGTAGGCAATCATATTTACCCGTGTTGAATGTATTTTTGAATGTGCTATTTTCTGCAACATGTTTGTTTAATTTGGTTCCGATACACGCAGGTATCTTCCAGACTTCATTGTTATGGTTGACGACGGCCACGGAGAGGATGACCTTTCGCATCTGATCGTGGAAATCAAAGGATACCGACGCGAAGATGCTAAAGATAAAAAATCTACTATGGACACATACTGGATTCCTTGGGTAAACAATCACGACCAGTTCGGTCGCTGGGCTTTTGCAGAATTCACCGAAGTATATCAGATAGAGACTGACTTTGAGAAGAAGATTGAAGCCGAATTCAATAAGATGGTTGAAGGCGCTATAAAAGGGAAGAAATAGTATAATCATGCAGCAATCCCGTATAAAATTATTTGTAAGCAGCGTCCAGAAGGAACTGGAAATCGAACGGGTGTCTGTAGCCGGGTGCGTATCTTCTGATGAGCAGCTTTCCAATAAATGCGAGGTGGTGTTATTTGACAAACAGCCGCTTTCCGGAAAGCGCATCGTTAAACCCTATCTTGACTGTCTTGCAAGCTGCCAGATTTATCTTCTCATCATTGACTGCGAATATGGCCATCCCCCTGACCCATTGTCGGCGACGCATGAGGAGTATCGCTTTGCATGTGGCCGCGACATGCCGATATTGGTATTCATCAGAGGGAAAGACGATAAGAAACGTGAAGAAAAGACGAAGGCATTCATTGATGAGATCAAAAAGGATCACAATACATACCGGCGCTTCCACGACCGACTCGACCTTCTGCCGGAAGTGAAGGAAGCGCTTCGAAGGGTTTTGAGAGAAACATTCAAGATGGACCTGGAAGAGCCGGAAGTGACTAAAACGCCTTCCGATTCGGCATCGCAATTTGAACAGCAGATTCTCGATATTTCTGCCGACGAAATTGATCTTTCAATGGCCGCGCAGTGGCTCGTATCAATCAAGGAAATTCCTGCTGGGCAACCTCTGCCTGACCTAAAATGCCTGAATATCCTTAGGCAAAAAGGGCTTGTCCGTCTCGAAGGAAAAATATTCCGCACACAGGCTTCCGGAATCTTGTTCCTGGGAAAGAATCCCGCCATCCATTTCTCACAATGCCGGATTTTCTGTGATGCCTTCAAGGGAACTGTTGCTGACAGCGACCCAGCTGATCAAATAACACTTTCAGGCCCGGCTCCTTCGATTGTCCAAAACGTCCTTGATTTTGTAATGAAAAATACACGTCATCCCATGCGGGTCGTCGGGTTAAACAGAGTCTCATTGGACGAATACCCTCAGGAAGCTGTACGTGAGGCGATTGTCAACGCCATAGCACACCGGAACTATGAGGATTCGGCTAGGCACATAATAATCAAGCTTTTTTCTGACCGTCTGGAAATCCTCAGTCCCGGCATACTTATGAGACCTCTTACTTTGCAGAAGATCAATAAGGGCAATTATCTGCCTTGTTCCCGTAATCCGGTTTTAGGGCAGTACCTGAACCATCTCCGCCTTATGGAACAGCGCGGTAGCGGAATGGGCCGTATGAAGAAAGCCATGCTGGATCATGGGCTTGACGTACCTCTATATGATGAATTTGAAGGCTATTTCAAGGTTATGCTGAAAGGCCCCGGAGATAATCTCGACAGATTGCGACTGCCCGAAAACAGGAATTCCAGTATTTCACCTTCTATTGAGAATCAGCTTAATGAACGTCAGAAGAAGATATTGGAAAAAGCTGTGAAGGACGGAAAAGTAACTGCAAGATGGGCTATGTCGGAGCTGAGCATTGCCAAGGATACGGCTGTTCGAGATTTCAATAGCCTTTGCGGCCTGGCACTCTTAATTAAAAAAGGTAGAGGGCGAAATGTTTCTTATGTCCCCAGCACTGAAAAGTAATCGTCCGATAATCGTCCGATTTTTAAGGATAATCGTCCGATTTCATAGGGAGAGTCTGTCGTCTCCCCGACTGGAAAATCGACCGATTCCCAATGAGGAATCTTCCGATAACCTTCCGATTTTTTCACGGAATCTACCGAATCTGGGAGGAGTTCTATCCTGTGGTATTAATTATTTGCAGCTTGCCGGATCTGCTACTATCTGCTACCGGTTCGGCAAGTATCTGTTACTTTAAAGAAGGTAAAAACTGAAGGATTAACATATGGCTAAGAAAAAATTACTTGATACCAAAAAGACTGTCAAGGCCCTCAAACATGACGCGGATACCCGCAAGAATATTCCTACTGCCGAGTATCAGTCTGTGATGCAGAAGAATGAGCAGAGCCCTATCCGAATTGCCTATGATCGCCGTAACCGTGACCTAGATCCCCAGCTCGTCTGGCGAGGCAAGGACGAACAGGACTGGAGCGATCTCGTTGTCCATGCCCCACCGCTCTACATCCAGGAAAAGGTTCATCCTAAAGTTCTGATTGACGATCTTCTGCGACAGAGCAAATCGGACGCGAAATCCGCAGAACAGCAGCTCGATTTCTTTGCCGACTTCAATGGTATCCCTGAGAACGCTGACAAAACCGAGTTCTACCAGCATGACGCCCACTGGTCTAACAGAATGATTCTTGGGGACAGCCTGCATGTGATGGCATCCTTGACCGAACGTGAGGGCCTCCGGGGGAAAGTCCAGTGTATCTACCTCGACCCCCCTTATGGAATAAAATTCAATTCTAACTTCCAGTGGTCAACTACAAGTAGAGATGTTAAGGACGGCAGTGCTGACCAAATCACTCGTGAACCTGAGCAGGTCAAAGCTTTTCGTGATACATGGCGAGATGGTATCCACAGCTACCTTACATATCTGCGTGACCGTCTCACGGTATGCCGTGATTTACTCACGGAATCCGGCTCGATCTTTGTGCAGATAGGAGACGAAAATGTACATCGTGTTAGAGCTGTGATGGATGAAGTATTCGGAGCAAATAATTTCATTAGTGAGATTACAACAAGCAAGACATCAGGATTCACGAGTTCACTTCTTTCGAATGTCAATGATTTCGTTCTTTGGTATTCTAAGAGTTTTGAAAACGTGAAATATAGGCAAACATATTCTGAAAAATCCCCAGGCGAAGCTGGGGGGACAAAATACAAGCCGGCAAAAACATATGAGTCTCTCGCAAATTATTGTATTTCACCTGAAGAAATGATTGTTGACAGTGAGGTAACTTCTGAAGGAGCTCAAGCTGGTGTGGAAATATCTAAATTTAACTTTCAGGGCGACTCATATTTACCGCCGACTACAAGGCATTGGACCGTGAGAGTTGAACACCTGTATCGAGTAGACAAAGCTGGCAGACTTATACCTTCTAAAACACGCCCGCGTTATATTAGGAAATTGGATGACTTTAGCATTGTTCCAATATCAAATATATGGACAGATATTGGTGGTATAC
>JBAQUG010000572.1:0-6149 GCA_049297395.1 Victivallales bacterium
GTATTGTCCACGATGTAATCGACGATATATGATGGCGTGTAGAAGACGCCGCCAGCTTTGCGGACTTCGGGTTTTTCCTCGACCTTCGCCTGATGTCCGTCCGTGAGACGGATTACTTTGCCAAGGAACTGCTCATAGACCTGTCCGAGAATATCGGCTGGGAGGACGGAGAACTCGAAGGGGCATTCAGGATAATAGAGAGTGCCGACAATTTCCTTGAGAATCTTATCGTCAATCTTGATGCTTGTCGTAAGGTAATCCGGTTCCTCGGGACGTTCTTTTTCCTGGCTGAAATGGAAGAGGCCGGAATTGTAGCGCAGATCGGCCTCGCGGAAATACTGGACCAGCCGGTCGTACACGTTGACGCCGTTCTGGAGCGCACCGAGACGGCCATAGTGTTCGATTCCGCGATCTTCGCAGATTCTGAGGAATATGATGCGGTCTATGGTCTTCTGTACGGTGAAATTGAGCTCGCGCTGTGAAAGCTGCGAATTCCGCAGGGCGATGCTTTTTGCGAGGTTCGCACGCCATTTCTCGATCTCTTCGAGGAATGAGGCATCAACGGAGGCGGTGCCCTTCTTGCCTTTCGAGGTTTCCGCATACTTGTCGAATGAGCCTTTAAGTATGGCTTCACGCGAGAAGATCGAATATATCTCGTCCCATATCCGGGGATAATCCCTGTATGTGAAATATTTTATTCGGCCAAGCGCAGGGGAATCGTTCTTGTTCGGTTTTATGCGGCAGTCGTAGATGGCGAACTCCTCGAAGTCGGTCAGTATGCTCAGGGGGAGTTTTGACGACCAGGCATATCTGCGGAGCTGGTATGCGGGATGGAGCGCCTCCTTGATGAAGACTGAAGGTTTCTTGGCTTCCAGGAAGAACTTCCTTGTTCCGCCGATACGGAAACAGTAGTCGGGAGCTTCGGTGGCAGAACCTATCTTGATTGAATCCTCGTGGATTACATCCTTGTACGCTTCGGCGTATCCATGCTTGTTGCCCATGTCCCAGCCGAGCTGTTCGAAGAACGGGTCGAGGAACTCAATTCTTATCTGCGCCTCCTTGTACTCGCCCGACATGTATGATTCGCGGTTGCTGTCGAAACGGTCTACAAGTTTCAGGACTTCCTGGGGTGCGGACATATGCTAACTCCGGTATTTCATTTTGGCTTATAACTTATTCTATCCGCCGTGTTAATAAAATTGAAAAGGCAAGATTCTTATGAAATCGCAAACAGGTTTGGAAAGGGTTGGGGTGCGGGGAAGGGAAGAACCTTTCCTTAAAAGGTTTTCACTTCCCCGCATCAAAGTTTTCAGACTTTTGCATCGGCCAAGGTGTCAAGCAGTCTTGAGATGTCTTCGTCCGTGTGGGCCGCATTAACTGAGAGCCTCAGTCTCGCAGTCCCTTTTGGAACAGTAGGCGGACGTATCGCAATGGCGAGTATCCCTTTTTCCAGAAGGTTCCGCGAAATCCGCAGCGCTTTTTCGGAGTCTCCTACGATAACGGGAATTATCGGCGTCGACGTGCTGCCTGTGTCAAAACCCAGTTGCCTGATCTCCTTTGCGAGATTCGCAGACTTCTGCAGGAGCCCCCTGCGGATCTCGCAGTATTCACGGGTCTGGACCAGTTCGACTGCGGCATCAATGGCACCGTAAGCGGCCGGAGGAAGAGCGGTTGAAAAAATGAATGTGCTGCACTTGTTGACAAGATATTCCTTCATCTCCTCGGAACATGCGATATAGGCCCCGTACGAACCTAGAGCCTTGCTGAAAGTCCCCATGGATATGAACGCGCCCCCTGCCCCGCAGGCAAGCCCTTCACCCCTGTCGCCGAAAACCCCTGTTGCATGGGCATCGTCAAGATAGAGGATCGCGTCATGCTTCAAGGCAATTTCACCGAGGCGTTTCACGTCAGCGGCATCCCCATCCATGCTGAAGACGGTGTCGCTGATAATGATTCGCCTTGAAGTCGAATCATTATATAGAAAGTCTTCAAGATGCTTCAAATCCAAGTGACGGTATCTCTTGAAATTCGCGCCTGAGAGCTGAACTCCGGAGTTGAGGCTTGCATGGTTGAGCTTGTCCGCCACCACGAGCGTATTCCTGTCAGCCAAAGCTGAAATCGCACCGAGGTTCGCGAGGAACCCTGAGCCCAGGATCAAGGCCGCCTCACTCCCCTTCCATGCCGCGATCTTCTTCTCCAGTTCAAGATAAGGTGCGAAGGTTCCGGTCACAAGCCTGGACGCCCTTGAGCCGGCGCCGTAGAGGTTTGTCCACCTGACGGCCTCCTCCTTCAACCTGGGATGGTCGGCGATGGCCAGGTAGTTGTTCGACGAGAAGTCGATGCATTTCCTGCCGTCGACGATGCATTCCCGCGCGGAGACAGGAACTATTGAACGGAGCCTGCGCCTGTTGCCGGATTCTCCGGCCTCCTTGAGGAATTGAGATATGAAATCAAGAGTCATCTAAAACGGGGCTCCTTCTTATAAAGTAAAAGCCTTAAGGCTGGCTCTGCCCGCACCCCAAACTCGAAATCCGAAACAAATTCGAAATTAATTAAATTTCAAATGTTTCAAACATTGTTTTGAAAATTAAAATTCTCATTTTTTTTCGAGATTGTTTCGAATTTCGTGCTTCTGATTTCACATACGCTTAAAGCGTAGAAGCGCAGGATATGCGCGGGAGGGGACTCGAACCCCTAACCCTTACGGGACCAGATCCTAAGTCTGGCGCGTCTGCCAATTCCGCCACCCGCGCATGTCGAATTCATTTCCCTGAAAGAGAAATGCAAAAAATACCTTATCACGACATGGCATTATTTTCTAACCCGGATCATTTCAACTTGATTATTATTCGACAGGCATTTATATTCCAAAATATGAAAATCAGGAACGCAATATTCTTATTGTCAGTTATTGTCTTTCTTATTTCTGTCGGCTCCTATGCCGGACCAGCCATAACACTAAAAAACCTTTCCGAACCAGGTCTCAAGGCATACAACGCAAAGATGGCTGCATATCAGGCGATAGACACCGCAAAACTTGATGCTGAAGCTGGAGAGAAATTCCCTCTCTACAAGGAAGGCGACGAAGTCACCTTGAATTACTCACGGGGCGTTGCAAAGGGCAAATTCTACAGTTTCGACGGGAAATACATCAAAATAGGTTCATCGACTGTCCCGACGGTTGATGTCGATTCAAACTCCCTTTCAAGATTCTCCAAGGAGGAGAACAAGAAGCTCCGCACCCAGCATGTAAAACTCGGCAAGGACATCTATAATGCGAAGAAGCTCGAGTTCAGGGAAAAGCTCCTTGAGGAAATACAGTCACAGTATCCGGCAGTCAATGAAGTTGAAATAAACAGGCTGTTCAAGAACATCTCAGACAAGGATGCAAAGGCCAAATATGAGGAAGCATTCAAGAGCATGTACGAAGCAGCACTTCCTTTAAAAGGAACACGCGATGATCACATGAAGCAGCTTTCCGAGGACTTCCTGAAGAAATATCCGGAATTGGCCATTGACGATGATGAATATATCTTAAAGGCGGAAAAGGCGGCCCAGGAGAAGAGATCCGCTGAACTTGAGGAAAGGAAGCTGTCAAGATCAAAGGAACGCTTCCTCGAGCCGAAGACTGCAACACCGTTTTTTTCGCCTGATGGAGGCGTGTTCGCCCTCGGCAAACCCCTTAAAATCATGTGCTCCACAGAAACAGCTGAAATACGGTATACTCTGGATGGCTCCGAGCCTTCCGAAGATTCCCCTCTCTATTCGGAACCGATCACGCTCACAAGCCCGGTTGCAGTCAAGGCGAAGGCCTTCCATAAGGAATTCAACGACAGCGACACTGCAGAAACCGGTGTCTGGGGAAAACTCGGTATAAAATAACGGACCACTATCATGGATGAGAACAAGAATAAGAATAAAAACATCAAGACTGCGGCGGCGGTGATACTCTGTCTGGTGAGCGTCGCAATTTTCTTCTACGTACTCTTCTTCACTGGAAAAACACCTCAGCCACAGGTCTTGCCCGTAAACACGGCAAAACCTGCTCCGAAGGTTGAAGCCCCGAAGAAGAAGGAACCCGAATTCATAGAGAAAACTGAAAAATATGACACGGGCGCGATCAAGGCGAAATATTATGTCTACCGCGAGAAGCCTGAAATCAGGCACAAGGAATACAAGGAATACTACCTGAGCGGCAAGATTAAGAGAGAATACGTCTACAAGGAAAATGTCATTGACGGCCCGTACGCATACTGGTATGAGAACGGCAAAAAGGCTCTGGCGGGGATCATGAAAAACGGGGTCAGGGAAGGCGCTTTCATCGAAAACCATCCCGACGGCAGGAAGAAATTCTCATACTCGTACAGGAACGGCAAGCTCGAGGGGAAATACCAGGAGTTCTTTGATGACGACAAGTCAACGCTGATGATGGAGAAGAACTACAATGCCGGCGAGCTCTACGGCAATTTCAAATATGCCTCCAGCGATGGCAAGATAAAGATTTCCAAGGATTATGGTGGCACACCGCCACAGCCGCCTCCTGCGCCGGCTCCAGCTGCGGGCAAACCTGCACCAGACAAACCCGCTACCACGCCTCCACCTCCTGCAACTACCCCACCCCCTGCACCTGCCGCTGTACCCGGAAAGCCGTCAACTCCGCCAAAAACACCTCCGGGTCCTGCGGCGCCTACCGCACCCGCAAAATAATCGAAATTGCCACATAATGCTTTTTTATAAATTTCGTTTCGAAATCTATTTCCCGAAGAGCGTCATTGCCGTGGCGCGGGTAATCTCAAGCTTCACAAGATCGCCGATTTTTATTGCTGGGCTCGGATCGAAAACAACGACCTTGTTGGAATCTGAGCGCCCGCACCATCTCTCGGAATTCCGCTTGCTCAATCCTTCGACCAGGACTTCCACGGTAGAACCAAGTATCGCCTTGTTATGCCGACCGGTCATTTCCACGAGATCCGCAAGAAGGATCTGGTTGCGCTCCTCTTTGACGGACTGCGGGACATCATCCTCCATCTCCGCAGCCTTTGTGCCGCTGCGCGTGGAATACTTGAAGATGTAGGCGTTGTCATATCCCGAGGCCTGCATCAGATTCCTCGTGGCCGCAAAGTCTTCGTCCGTCTCTGTCGGGAATCCGACGATTATATCCGAGGAGAAGGTTATTCCCGGCGACTTCTCCTTGAGTGCGTCTACAATTGAAAGATATTTTTCCGCAGTGTAATGGCGGTTCATCAGCTTGAGTATCCTGTCGGAGCCGGACTGTAGGGGAAGATGCATATTCTTGCAGACTTTCGGAAGTGCAGCAACAGCATCAATAAGCTTTTCGTTGAAATACTGCGGGTGCGGCGAAACGAAACGGATCCGCAGCAGACCGTCAATCCGGGTCAGTTCCTCGAGAAGTTCCGCAAACGGGGATTCCTCAGTCGCCTGCCCCCTGCCCTCCAAACCATAGGATGCGATATTCTGTCCAAGCAGTGCAATTTCCTTTATGCCTGCGCCGACAAGGGATTTCGCCTCCTCGACTATTTCCTTCCTGTCCCTGCTCTTTTCGCGCCCTCTGACATACGGGACGATGCAGTAGCTGCAGAAGCGGTTGCATCCGCGCATCACCGATATGAACGCCGAAATCTGGTTGTCGGAATAGAGATGTCCGGACATATTTTCGATTATCTCCGAATCGGCGTCAACCGCCACGATATGCGTCCTCTTCAATATTATGGACGACACTATTTCAGGGAGCCTGTGGAGCTGGTCGGGTCCGGCGACAAAATCTACGTGCGGGATGTCCTCGATTATCTTTTCCTTCAGCCTCTGCGCCATGCAGCCCAGCACACCGATGATGATGTCCGGCTTCTTTTTCTTGAGCTTTATCAGTATGCCGACCTTTCCAAGCGCCTTCCTTTCGGCCTGTTCCCTGACGCTGCATGTATTGAAGAGAAGGATGTCCGCCTCGCCCTCATCATGCACCATCTCATGTCCGGCAGCTATGAGAACAGATGCGGCAGCCTCCGAATCGCGTTCGTTCATCTGGCAGCCGTATGTCTTTATGTAAAACTTCATATCTTTATCCGCATTGAAAAATCTTATTCCTTAAAGTAACTTAGAAGATATACCTGTTTCGTGTAAAATAAACTGAG
>JBAQUG010000573.1:0-7182 GCA_049297395.1 Victivallales bacterium
ATGATGCACTTGTTCATATCGCGTACGATTGATTCGTTTGCGAGATCAATCCTGCGTTTCGCCTGTTCGCCCTTGTACAGGATGCGGTGCAGTCCCATCTCCTGTGCCAGCGCCTGCAGTTCGCAGTCGAGATTCTTCTCGCATGTGAGGCAGTCCTTTGGATGGTTTGAAAGGAGAAGGTCAAGCATTGTCCTTCTGGCATTGATTGCCCTGAGCGTGTGAGTCTTCACATCCATATTGTCTTCAACAGGTGTACAGCATGCCGGGGCAAGATTCCTTCTTCCAGCAACCTCCACCACGCAGACACGGCATGACCCTATCCTGTGTTCAAGATTGAAACAGTCCAGCTCCATATGGCAGAGCGTGGGGATTTTTATGTCAAGCTTCCTGGCGGCCTGCAGTATGGTGGAGTTCTCCTCCACCGTCACAGGCATTCCGTTTATCTTCATTTTAAGCATTGTAGTATATCCTTAAATTCATTTTTGATTTCCTATTGCCAATTTCCGGTTTATTTGAATTCTAATCGTTGTCAGTCCTCAGCCGTCGGGTCATCCGTCCTACAAACACCCGAACTTTCGCATTTCCTAAATCCAGAACTCCCCCCCCCTTAATCCTTGTCGATCGCGTGGAACTTGCATGCCTCGAAGCAGACTCCGCACTTTATGCATCTGGCCTGATCGATGACATGCTTCTGTTTTCTCTCGCCGGAAATACATGTCACAGGACAGTTCCTGGCACAGAGCGTGCATCCGACACAGTTGTCATTGATCTTATAGCTGAGCAGCTTCACGCAGACCTTTGCCGGACACTTCTTATGATCGATGTGCGCGAGATACTCGTTCTCAAAGTTCTTGATCGTTGAAAGAACCGGATTGGGCGACGTCTGGCCGAGTCCGCACAACGCCGTATCCTTTATATTGTCAGAAAGCTTGCGCAGTTTTCCCAGTATCTCATGAGTTCCGTTTCCAATCGTGATCTCGTTGAGCATTTCATGCAGGCGCTTGTTTCCAATCCTGCAGGGAGTGCACCTTCCGCAGGATTCATCCAGGGTGAATTCCAGGAAGAACTTAGCGATGTTGACCATGCAGTCGTCCTCGTCCAGGACGATCATTCCGCCTGACCCCATCATGGAGCCGAGGGCTATGAGCGAGTTGTAATCGATAGGGGAGTCGAGATTAGCCTCGGTTATGCAGCCACCGGAAGGCCCGCCAGTCTGGACAGCCTTGAACTTCTTATTGTCCTTGATTCCATCGCCGAGCTTGAATATGATGTCGCGGAGCGTGATCCCCATCGGAACTTCGATAAGGCCCACCTTGTTGATCTTGCCTGTAAGGGAGAAGACCTTGGTGCCGGGTGAATTTTCCGTGCCGATCTTCTTGAACCATGCCGCACCGTTCCTGATGATGGCGCAGACGTTCGCATAGGTTTCGACGTTGTTGACGACTGTAGGTTTCTTCCAGAGTCCGGAAATGGCGGGGAAAGGAGGTTTGAAACCTGGTTCGCCGCGCTTGCCTTCAACGGAATGGATGAGGGCGGTTTCTTCTCCGCACACAAACGCACCTGCTCCATATTTGAGTTCTATGTCGAAGTCAAAACCGGAACCGAAAAGGTTCTTTCCGAGAAGCCCCATCTCCTTTGCCTGTCCAATAGCATGGTGAAGCCGCTTGACAGCAAGAGGGTATTCAGCCCGGATGTAGATTACTCCGTCATGAGAGCCCACCGCGTAACCGGCGATTATCATTGCCTCGAGGACTGAATGAGGATCGCCTTCGAGAACGGCCCTGTCCATAAATGCGCCCGGATCGCCCTCGTCGGCGTTGCAGATCACATATTTGGCATCCGCCTTCTGGGCCGCCGCGAACTGCCATTTCTTTCCTGTCGGGAATCCGCCGCCGCCTCTTCCCCTGAGACCGGATTCCAGGATCGTCTTGATTACGTCTGCAGGCTTCATGGAAGTCAGCGCCTTGGCAACGGCCTGATATCCGGAACGGGAAATGTATTCGTCGATGCTTTCCGGATTTATCCTTCCACAGTTGCGCAGGACGATTCGGGCCTGCAGGGCTGATTCGGTATTCTGTCCTTCTTCAGGATAGTACCATGTCTTCGGCACAGGATGAACGCCTGCCGCCCTTATGTTTTTCGCTATGATCGCCTTGGCATTCTCGGCGGTGACATTCCCGAAAACCACGCAGCGTCCACTTTCCCTGTCAATCACTTCGATGGATGGTTCGCTATGGCAGAGCCCCATACAACCGACCTGGACTATCCTGACCGAGTCCTGCATGTTCTGTTCAATTACTTCCTTCTTCAGTTCATCAAGCACCGGAGTCGTACCGGCAGCGATGCCGCAGGTCCCCATGGAAACCAGTATTTCCGTCTTTATATTTTCAGAGAAACTGCCTTTGAGCTCCTCCTGGTATTTTATAAGCTTGTCAGACGTATTTATTATTGTCATTATCGTAATCCTCTTGTGAAAAAATGTTTATTTGCAATCCTCGATTATCTCCGGAACCTTCTTGGGAGTGACGTTTCCATAGACCTTGTCGTTCACCATCACGACCGGCGCCAGGCTGCATGCTCCGACACAGCGGAGGCCGCCGAGAGAGAACTTCATGTCCTTCGTAGTCTCGCCCATGTCTATGTTGAGGAACCTCTTGAACTCGCCGACGATGCTGTCTGCACCCTTGACAAAACACGCGGTTCCGGTACAGACGTTGATCTTGAATTTTCCGACCGGCACCGTGGTGAAATACGAATAAAAACTTACGACTCCAAACACTTCGGACAGATGGAGCTTGAGCTTCTGCGCCACGAAAAGCTGTATCTCCTCGGGCAGATACCCGAAGATTCCCTGCGCCTTGTGGAGCGACTGGATCAGGAACCCCCGGTTCTTTTCGGAATCGCTTCCGAGCGGAAGGCTGTCGATATAACTTTCAAGCTCTTCCTTTTTGCCAGGATGCATTTTCAATATGGAAACATTATCGCAACACGGATCGCATTGGACTGTCATTTTAAGAAACTCCTTAATGATTTCTACAAGGCAACATTGAATGATTTTTTATTAAAATAATTCCGAAATATAATTGAAAATCCAGATTTAAAAAGTATTTTTGTTAAATTATTAACAGAAAATATTGCATTCAAACCTTAAAAAAAATAAAGATCACGGGAACATGGAAAAAAACAAGATAACTATAGCGGAGGTCGTCAAGGCCCTTGAAGGTGAATTGATTTCGGGTGAAGACAAGCTCGACAGGGCTGTTGAAAGCTTCGGCGCCACTGACTTGCTCAGCGACGTGCTTGCCATGGGAAAGACCAATTATGCCCTTCTTACAGGCCTGACGAATGTCCAGATCCTCCGCACTGCGGAAATAACCAATGCGTGCTGCGTGGTCATAGTCAGGAACAAGCAGCCACAGCCGGCGGCCGTAAGCCTTGCCAAAAGAAACGGCATTCCCCTGATTCTCTCAAGGCTGACAATGTTCGACGCATGCTGCACGATAGGCAGACTACTGGAGGGTTCCGATGCCAGAACTGAAGGAACGTCAAATACGGCTAGTACATGAGCTGATGTACCAGATCAAGGTTCACCAGGTGATGAACCGGAACGTCGTCTCATTCCCCTCCTCCGCCACCATGCGTGAAGTCCAGTTGTGCATGAAACAGAAGAAATTCTCCGGGGTGCCGATTGTCGACGACGGGAACATATCAGGCATCATAAGCATTGATGACATCATCACAGCATTCGACCATGGGCATATCGACGACCAGGTCGGGAACCACATGACCAAGGGCGTGATGACCATACCCCAGAACTATTCCGTAATCACCGCCACCAACATTTTCAAGAAATACCATTACGGACGGATCCCGGTCATCAAGGCCCAGGGCAGCCAGGAAATTGTCGGCATCGTCACCTATGGCGACATCCTATCCCACCTCCTCATGCAGGTCAACGCCATCGCCGAACATTTCGAGACCATGGAAACCCTGTCGAAACGCAGCGACCAGACCCAGGGGAACATCTACCGTTTCGAGATAATCCAGGACAACTTCGATCTCGCAGGCGTCGCGTCGACAACCATCAAGAAGCATCTTCAGGACAGATGTATCATGCCGGAGATAGTCCGTCGCATAGCGATCATCTGCTACGAGGCGGAAATGAACGTGATCATCCACTCTCTCGGCGGATACATGGAAATACAGATCCAGGACGACAGGGTGAGGATATTCGTCGCCGACGAAGGGCCTGGAATACCGGACATTGAAAAAGCCATGGAACCCGGGTTTACGACTGCGAACGAAAAGATACGCTCCCTGGGTTTCGGAGCCGGACTAGGTCTTCCAAACATGAAGAACTGCGCCGACAAGTTTTCCCTGCGATCCTCGATGGAGACTGGAACCGAGCTCGAGGCGATAGTCTTCACGAGCCCGCAGGTACATGAACCTGAGAAGAAAAAAGCCTGAAAATCAGCAGCCTGGCATCTTGTATAAAGTTCTTAAGGAATAATTTTACCCTAATTATGAAAACGAAAAAGAACTCTTTTCTTATAAATCTTGAATATTTTTTCTTCCTGTTGGCGATGAAGACCGCCAACCTCATCCCTTTGAAACTGAGCTATAAGATAGCAGAAATTGCCGGAAGGCTCTTCTTCATCTTCGATGTCAGGCACAGGGAAAGGGTCATCCAGCATCTCATGCACGCAGGCGTCGCGAAGGATCGGCAGGAAGCCGTCGCAATCGGCAAGAAAAATTTCATCCACTTCGCGAAAGTAGTAGTGGAGATATTCGCCTGCCGCAAGCTGATGACCCCGGAGAACATTGGCAAAATCCTAAGGTTCTCAGGCTCGGAAATATCAAAGGAACTTTTCTTCTCTCCCGGAAAGTCCAGGCAGATCATACTCATCTGCGCGCATTTCGGAAACTGGGAGATGGCCGGACAGGGCGTCACAATAAGTTCCGGAATCCCCCTGATGAGCGTCATGCGTCCTTTCGACAACCCGAAGATAGGTGACTACATACTGGGCAGCAGGACTGGACATACACATGAAGTCTGTGACAAGAAGGGCGCAATCAGGCCTCTGTTGGTTGCTCTGAAAAAAGGTTATTCCATAGCCATCCTGGCAGACCAGCATGCCAGCGAAGCAGAAGGTGTCGTGATTAATTTCTTCGGTCACCCCGCACGCACGCATTCCTCCCCAGCCCTGCTCCATCTCAAGACCGGAATACCGATCATGGTCATGATGCCACGGCGGGTCAGCGATGACTTCCGCTTTGAATTCATAATTTCAGATCCGATCACGATGACTCCGACCGCCAACAAGGCGGAAGACGTGAAAGCACTTGTCCAACGCTACACCACCGAAGTAGAAAAAGTCATTGCCCGTTATCCGGAACAGTGGATGTGGGCCCATCGCAGATGGCTCGACATAGACAGGAACTGAAGGTGTTTCCGATTGTCAATTCGTGAAAACGATATCTTGATTGATATCTGTGACAGTTAATATTCTAAATTGCAACGACCATATAGAAAAACTCGTGGCAAACTTGAAGATGCTTTCCGACAGGCAGTCGTTCAGGAACGGTGGAAAACCAAAATATCCAAAGCCAAAAGATACGGGTATAAATAACTGCAATACAAGAATTTACCCGGCATGGCGCCAATACCTTAAGGAAAGCCCGAAAGTGACGACTGGGAATGCCCAAGAGGTTAAGGCTTCAGAGGCTGCTGGACTTTGTGAAGAAACTGAAAATGCTATACCTGATTTTTAATTACAAGTCGTGAGGATAATACTATGAAAAGGATCAGTTTGCTTGTGCTGTTAGTTGTCATTATGTCTGGCTGTACAGGAGGAAAGGCTCTTTCAAGCGGAGGCGCCACTGCGATGATCAAAGATGATATTATTGAGGGAGATGGTGTCATGGAGCTGCCTGGCGAAACATCTCTCAGGAATGCGCCTGATGGTGTAAAAGAAATAATTTTACGAGTAAAAAATAATACAAATAAAGGGCTTTGGGTTCCTGATTCAGATGGAAAACGGGGACAGATTAATTGCGAGGGAGTCTCATTGAAGGAAATTGATAAAAATGGCTTATATGGAATTTCGCACTCAGACCACGGCATATGTAAATTTCCAGATCAGTATAAAAGGTTGAAGCCAGGTGAATCTTGTGAATATGTGTATGGGATTACTAGTAAAAAGCTAGGCAAGGTCAATATTTCAATATGGGCTCCGTGGCGTACTGAAAACGGTGAGTTGATTGACAGGGAGATCAAGAAGGCTGCGTTGAAAGATGGTGATATGTTGATTGAGAAAGTGGAAGGTGCTGGTTTTCTACAAATTGATTAAAGAGTAAGAAAGAAAAAAGGTGCCAGTCCGTAAAAGTGAAATAATTACAATTGGTTAAGTGTTATTAGGGCAGGATTAAATCTCTTGAACTCGTGCAGTCGGCGGGCGGAGTTAGTGTTAGCGCGACTAGGTTTAAATTCCTTAGTTGAATAGAACAGAGACGACTTTCTCGTCAAGACGGACAATAACAATATCAGGAGGACTCAACCATGAAACTGAGACAGATTGTCGATGAACTTTCCCTCAAAATCTACTGCGCCGACGAGAAGAACCTCGGCGCCGATGTGCTGACGGCGTACTGCGGCGATCTCCTTAGCGACGTCATGGCCCATGTCCCCCATGGCGCCGTCTGGTTCACAGTCCTTGCCCATCTGAACATTATTGCAGTTGCGCAGCTGCGGGATGTAGCCTGCATCGTGATTGTCAACGGATCTGAACCCGACAAGCAGACTCTAAGCAAGGCCATCGAGCAGAATATCGCCGTCTTAGGCAGCTCTGAAAACTCGGCCCAGCTATGCATGAAGCTCACCGGAAAATTATAACTCCCGGAAAACAGACAGGATAACAGGATTTTCAGGATTTCATCTTTCTTTAAATTGAAAATCAAAAATCTGAAATCGAAAATGTCCCTATGACCCGTTTTGACCTACATATCCATACAGCATTGTCGGCCTGCGCGGAGAATGTGATGAGTCCGCGCCAGATAATCTCCCGTGCAAAAGCCTCCGGACTGAACATCATCGCCATAACCGACCACAACGCCTCGGCAAATGTGGAAACTTCAATTGCCGCCGGACATGAAGCTGGAATCAAGGTGATTCCAGGAATTGAA
>JBAQUG010000574.1:0-17024 GCA_049297395.1 Victivallales bacterium
GAAAAAATCCCTTCCCATCTCCGTCTTCGATCGATATAGGATCTTGCAGCTTCCCGGAGAAACTCCGAGCGTGACCTGTGTTCCCGTTTCGCAACCCTGTCAATCTCCGACAGGAGATTTTTTTGAAACGAAATATTTACCGTTGCTGTATTCATCTGTTCTGGACTCCTTTTACGTTAAAATATACAATCTTTGTATGATGTCAAGAAAAAGGTTTATTTTATTCATTCTAAATCAAAAAAAGGGGCATCAGGGTCAAACATTAGCCTAGATATTGCACTTGGTTGTCGTGTTCAGCAATATCTAGGCTTACATCCCAATGGCTTTCAGAATGTTCGGAGTCACAATCCTGCGGCATCCTTCAGGGCTCGGATGGGCGCCGTCCGGAACAAGACCGTCAAATTCTTTCCTGTCCGCATCAAGGATCTTGAGCCATGCCGGATAGTGATCAACAAGGAGAAAACCCTTATCCTTTGCCATTTCCCTGTAGATGTCGTTGAATTTCTCCAGGTAACCATTCGGGTCTGGCACCATAATTGATTCCGCTGAAAAAGTCCCATTTGATGGCTAATACAAAAAATCATTTGTTGACCTACAATGACTTGCGACTTGGCAAAAGGCCAATTCCCGATTTTTTCAGCAGAATCATAATTATCATTTAACGCGCTCATATTCTGCTTGCATATTGTTATATCGTGCATCTTATTTCAATTATTGCTCGCTTAATTTATGCTTCTTATAACAATAATTGAAACAATTTATTAAATATTCGTACCTAATTATTCGTATTTATGGAGCCAGACCCCGAAGTCTAAGTCTACCACCCCGAAGTCTACCAAGTGATGCTTCCAGACCCCGAAGTGGGAAATAGTATTTTGGGATTGCTGGCAACTTGCCGGCATTCTTCTTCTTTTCCACTTCCTCCGCCAAACATTATGCCACCAAGTTGGTGGCGTTCCATAAAAGTTCCGGCGAAGCCGGTTAAGTTAACAATCGTGGGCTCATCCTGTCGGGACTCGTACTGGCGGCATTTGCCAACAAACACAGAGTCTTTGACTAATTTGAATCCCTGAATCCCCATCCATCAACAATTCTTAACGTTGCTTGAGATAAGACTCCTGCTGAATCTTGCAAATCGGCAATAAATGGGTATTTTGTACGTCATAATAACGGAGCTGACAGATGTCGACGATTTCATTTGAATGTCCAGGATGCCATACGAAGCTTGTTGCTGACAACAGCCTCTGTGGCAGCATAATAAGCTGCAAGGATTGCGGCAACAGCGTTGTCATCCCGATACCTGGCATCACCGAGGGGATGAAGATAGGGGATTTCCTTCTCAAGAGCAAGCTCGGGACTGGTGGCATGGGCGAAGTATGGCTTGCATACCATGCGGCCATGGACAGGCATGTAGCGCTCAAGATCCTTTCTCCGAAGTTCACATCGAACAAGGTGTTTCTGGAGAGGTTTGCCAAGGAGGCTAAGAATTCAGGAAAACTCCATCATCCCAACATCGTCACGGCATTCCATGCAGGGGTTGAAAACGGCGTCTACTACCTTGCGATTTCATATGTAGACGGCAAGAACCTCAGGGACAGGCTGGACAACGGTGAGATAATCCTTGAACGGGAAGCTCTTCTTATAGCAAAATCAATCATCGACGCCCTGGATTACGCCTGGGGTGAATGCAAGATCGTCCACCGGGACATCAAGCCCGCCAACATCATAATTGACAGGAAGGGAGTTGCCAAGGTGCTTGATCTGGGGATTTCAAAAAGCATTGATGAAGACAATTCCCTGACAATGACAGGCACATTTGTCGGGACACCTTTCTATATGAGTCCTGAACAGGCGCTTGGCGACAAGAACATAGACTTCCGTGCCGACATATATTCCCTTGGAGCGACACTCTACCATATGGTCACCGGTACGGTGCCGTTCGATGCGAGTACCGCCATGGCGATTATATCGAGGCATCTGAAGGATCCCCTGCCGCCGGCGAACGAAAGAAATCCTGCGCTTTCAAACCAGTGCTGCACTCTACTTGAGGTCATGATGGCCAAGAGACGCGAGGAAAGACCGCAGAGCTGGCAGGAGATGAGGGAGGATGTCGAACTCGTGCTAAAGGGGCAGTTCCCAAAGACTGTTCCTCCGAAGAAAGAGGAAGGGCAGGTATTCATTGCTTCTGATTCTGAACAGATGAGCAAGGCGAAGACAGCAGTTTCACCGGATCAGAAAACAATTGCAGGTACGGATCAGGCGGTGCAAGGGGAGCTTAAGGAACCGGAAGCCGTTGAAAGCAGAAGAGATTCTCAAGGTGTTCAACCGCCCAAATCCAGGACATCATGGAAACTTGCGGCCATATTAGTGATTTTCTTTCTTCTTATGATGGCAGTTGTAGCTGCGACTGCGTTTATTCTTGTCAAAAAATATTATTTTGATGCGAAGAAGAGCAACAGGATCTCGGTGGAGGAGATTAACTCGTCAACCGGAAAGAATACACGTGGAATTGATGAACCAACCGAAAAAGAGCTTCAGGAATTTCTCGCCATGGAGGCCGCAAAAAAGAAGAAGCCGGAGCAGAAATCCGTGACATATGGCAGCAAGGAAGAAGATGCAACTGCCAAAAAGGAAGAAGAGAAGAAGAAGCCGGAGCTGAAATGGTAGCTGGCTGATGTCTCGGATATTTTTCTCTAAAAACTTGCTATTTCATGAATAAACAGTATCTTTTTCGCCTTGTTTTTATTTGAGCCGATTGCGGCTGCTTATAAATCCGCCTTGTTGGGGGGCCGACAACAGCTGTTAAAACGCTTAAACAATTACGATGAATTGATATGAAGAGCTTTAGAAAAGAATTGGTTTTCAACGTCCCTTCAAGGAGGGCTTTCATTAATATTACAGGACAGCTTGAGGATGCGTTGGCGGAATCAGGGATCAGGGAAGGGCTTCTTTTGTGCAATGCAATGCACATAACAGCCTCGGTATTTATAAATGACGATGAGCCGGGACTGCATAAGGATTATGAGAAATGGCTCGAAAAACTGGCTCCGCACGAGCCTGTAAATGCGTATCAGCACAACAGGACAGGCGAGGACAATGGTGATGCACATCTGAAACGCCAGATCATGGGGCGTGAAGTCGTTGTGGCGATAACCAAGGGACGTCTTGATTTTGGTCCGTGGGAGCAGGTCTTCTACGGTGAATTTGATGGATGCCGTCCGAAAAGGGTTCTGGTGAAGATAATCGGAGAATGATGGAAGCCGGATTCAGGATACGAGATGCCTGATGACGGGAAAATTTAGATATAATTATTCTGTAATCATGGGGTTTTTAGATAGTCATGCGTTTTGAATGTCCATTTTGTTCCTTTATCATCAAGGATATTGCCGAAAGCAGCCTTGGGGACAAGGTACTGTGTCCGAATTGCGGACATCAGGCCTTCATCCCTACGGATCATTTTGCTCCGGGAAGGATCATCGGGGATTTCCTGATCAAGGAGAAGATCGGAGAAGGCTCCATCGGAGCGGTTTATTTCGCACAGCAGAGATCCCTCGACAGGAATGTAGCCCTGAAGATTCTCTCCAGGAAATACACGAATGCAAAAGGCATGGCCTCCTTCCTTGCTGAAGCCAGGGCTGCGGCCAAGCTCAGCCATCCTAACCTTGTGCAGGCGCTGAGTGTCGGGGATGAAGCGGGGACGTTGTTCATGGCGATGACATATGTCCGCGGCGAAACTGTAAAGAGCAAGATCAAGCGTGACAAGAAGATACCCGTAGATGAGTCCCTCCACATAATCCAGCAGGTGGCTGAAGCCCTGCATTATGCCTGGGAGGAGTCCAAGCTCATCCACCGCGATGTCAAACCTGAAAACATAATGCTTGACGAGGACGGGGTTGCCAAACTCACCGATCTTGGTCTTGCAATGCATCAGGCCGACTGGTACCAGGGCATGGAGATCTCAGGAAGCCCCTCCTATATGAGTCCGGAGCAGTTCATCGGGGACAAGCTTGATACCAGGAGCGATATCTACAGCCTGGGGATAAGCCTCTACCAGATGCTGACCGGCAAGCTGCCGTTCGATGCAAGCACCCTCAATTCCATGGCAAAGCAGCATTTCTACCAGAAGCCCACGCCTTTGAACAAGATAGATGCGTTCATACCGGCGAAAGTGAATGCGCTGGTCAAGAAGATGATTGAAAAACATCCTGACAACCGTTTCCAGACCATGGACGAGTTGCTCAGGCAGATATGGGAAGTCAGGCAGACGACGGCTCCGAGCAAGGACCTGGTACCAGATGTCCACACGGTTTCCATAAAGCGCCTTGACTACACGCTGCAGACTGAATCGAAGGAGAAGAAGGAAAAGTTGAAGCTCGATGATCTTCAACACAAGAAGAGGGCCGGAGCCTGGCTTTCAATCATGGCATTCGCGATTCCAGTTGTCATTCTTATAATTATCATCATTTCAGGGGTCAGCTACAGCAATTCGAAAGTCCTGCACACGAAGATGAAGCTGGTCGACGACTTTGACAATGTGATGAAGACGAGCACTGCCTATTCCATCGAGGATCTTGAAAAGAAATGCGATGAGATTATCGCCTATCTTGGAACTCCAAGGGAGGACAGGGAAAAAATACTCGTTCTCAGGATGCAGGTTCACAAGATGGAAGTCGACAAGATGGGGCTTGTAAAGGACAGCAGGCGCTATGTCCTGGCGTCGCAGGGCTCATTGAAGGAGAAGGATAAGACCCAGAAGAAGTTTGATGAGCTTGTGCAGGAAAGGGATGATCTGCGCAACCAGCTTGCGAGGAAGATAGAGGAGCTTAAGGATAAGGACAGCTATGTCAGCAGGATTGGCGACAACGCATCGCTCATAAAGGAAAAGAACAAGATAAAAAAGGATTATGACGAACTGAAAGCCTATGCCGATAAGATTGCAAAGGATTATGAGGCTTACTGGAAGGACGATATAAGGCAGAGAGTCATGTCGATGATTACGCAGGCGCGGTTCGCAGAGGGCGCTGAAATGCTCAAGGGCATATCGCAGACAAAACCTGAGTCGCTCACACCGTGGTTTGCGGTCAAGATATCCCGTCTCGAACGGATGGACAGGATGTATCCCCTCCTGACCACGAGCGGTTCAAAGTATGTCGGTGTCCAGGTTGATGAGGGCAAGCTAATCAAGATAGTGAACGGAGAGGTGGACATCCAGGATTTGAATGGCACTTTCTCACTGAAAAGATGGAGCGCATTATCCGTAAACAGTCTTTATTCCATAGTAAAAAATGAGTTTAAGGACGTTGATGAGAACACCATCAAGACAGATATCGCTTTTCTTGCCGGCCGGCCCGGAGAGGCGAAAAAGCTCAATCCCAGCGATCTTGAGATGAATTCCGTCTGCAATTTATTCTACAGGAGCACTCTTGAATCCATAAAATATCTGGCTCCAAACGACAGGAAGAAGGCTGTGCTCAAGGCGCAGTTCCTCTACAAGGAATTCTACAGTATGCCGGGGTATGATAACTGCAGGGAGGATATTGTCGCCATCCTTGGAAAGGATTTCATACCTGAGGATGAAGTCAAGAAGACTACTACTCTGCCTGTTGTTCCAACGGCCCCTTGAGTGAGGATTTGTTACTTCAATCCAAGGAGCTTTTCCGCATTCCTGTGGAATACAAGCTCCAGTTCGGTATCGCTCAACTGAAGAGAGCTTATCGCCTTCACTTCCTTGCTCTGGTCGCGCCATGGGCTGTCGGTTCCGAAAATGACCTTGTCCGCGCCGTGACTCCTTATAAGGCGTGTGAACTTTGAATCTTCAATGAATCCGGCTGTGAACGAGGTGTCAAGGAAAATATCAAGGCCTATGAGGTCCTTTTCTACCTCATCCCATTGCGTCCAGGATCCGAAATGGGCCAATACCATTTTAAGTTCCGGAAATCGTTTGTGAAGTTTTGCGAATTTCGCAGGATTTGATCTGAACGGCATTTTGAAGGCTACGTCTGCACCGGCATGGAAAATTACGAACACAGAATTCCTTATGCAGGCCTTCCATATTGGGTCCAGGGAAACATCGTCAGGGGAGAAGTCCTGGTATTCCGGATGCATTTTAATTCCGCGGAGGCCCTTGTCACTGATGCCGGAAATTATCCTGTCCGGATTTTCCGATAGAGGGTGGATGGCACCTGCGCACAATACAGGGGCCGTGTTGTTTTTTTCAGACCATCTGTTGATGCTGTCAACCTGGTCCGGAGAGGTGGCAACAGGCAGATTGAGTGACAGGCCTATTCCTGCTGCGGACATGCTCCTCTCAAGTGATGAGCGCGTTCCTTCCGTGAAAGCCTTGATCGCCCCCTTCTGTTCGAGGGAAATTATCGCGTCATGTGCTATCTTATCTGGAAAATAGTGCGTATGAAAATCAATTATGAACATGTTTGGTCTTTAATTTATTGTGACGTTACATTAACAAGCAACAAATGACTTTCAAATAAAAACAGTGCGCTGAAGGTAAAATTATGAAATTATGGCTCAAATTTCTCTTATGGATGGCAGGGATAATTGCTGTCCTTCTGATCATTGTCCTCGGATTTATCTGGTGGCTTGCGTCAAGCATGATATCGGAAAAACCTTTTGACATGTCTGGCGGGATTCCTGACATGCAGACATCGGCAAGCGCCATGCAGAAGATAAACATAGGTGAAAAGGTGTCCTCCGTGCTTAAGGACAAGACGGCAGGGAAGGGCGTGCCTGACAAGCCGGAGACTATAGAGCTTACCGAGAATGAGGTTAATGCGTTGCTGAAAACTGGATTGATCATGCAGATGGCGTCCAAGCAGGAGGCGGATCAGGAAGTCAGGGACGCTTTTTTCAAGGATGGCGCGCTCACCATATTGATTTCAAAGAAGATCGCAGCCGGCAATCCATTCGGAAAATATTTCAACATCAGGGCGTCATTCGTGCCCGAAATCCGGAACCATCATTTCCAGGTCGTTTTAAAAGCTGTTTCTGCAGGTTCGATCAGTTTTCCGGAATCCATCGTCCAGGGCAGGCTTTCCAGCGAACTTGCCGTTCTTGAACAGACGGAGAACGGGCAGGCAGTCCTGAATATAATTTCCGAACTGAAGCTTGGAAATGGCAGGATGACGCTTGTCTACAGCCCTGTGAAACTCGTTGAATATCTGCAGGGAAGGGGCATGAACATGGGAGGAATGCTTGTGGGAGGGGGAGGAGCATTGGCAAATCCGGTGGAGGAATGACGTGGGATCCAATTTGCAGACCTGAAAGATGCTGATTTGCTTTACGGAATACTATTATCATGAACTTTTAACTTGACTGGTATTTTAATTTTCATGCCTTCCTTCAGCCTTGCCGGATCCGTTATGGAATTTAATTTGGCAAGTTCTTCAGAATTAGTGTTGTTAAGAAGGGCTATTTTACTCAGGGTGTCACCCTTTTTCACATGATAAATCTCGTAATCGCCTGAAGATGCCTGGGAGGATGGAATATGAGACTTAAGAAGTTTAGCTTACGGCAAGCCACTCGGGACTGGCTGAGAAGTACTGGAATCCTTTGATTTGACAGGTGCAGGGCTCAGCTTTTCTTTTCCATCCTGATTTGGAATTTTAATCTCTTCATTATCGGAATAGTTCTTTTCCTGTAATTTTTCCTTTTTATCAGCCTGCCCAACGCCGGGAGTCAACCTCCAGACATTAAACCAGACAAAGAATAAAATGATCAACAGATGAATGCCTGCAACGATTAGGAATATTGCGAGTATCTTGTTTGCTGTTCCTAACCAGTCATTTGATTTGATTTCAGGATTAGTCATTATAGTGGTACTCCTTCCCCAAATCCTACATCAACTTCAACGCTGTGATCCTGGTGGTCATCAACCATGTGTACCTTCAGGTCCTCCTGCTTATTATTGTCCACAAGCACGCTCCCTACAATCCATGTTTCTGGTCCGGATATGCGGACTTTGATATGATAGACGGTTTCGCGGTATCGATAGTGAACGGTGAATTCCTTCCAGTCCGGAGGAATCACAGGTTCGAAAGACAGGATGTCCACCTTCAACTTTATGCCAAGCAAGCTTTCCACGAAGAATCGATACATCCAGCCGGCGCTGCCGGTGTACCAGGTCCATCCACCGCGGCCCTCATGCTGCCTGACGGTATAGATGTCAGCCGAAACAACATAGGGTTCGACCATATATTTTTTTATCTGCTCGGATGTCCTGCCATGGTTGACGGGATTGATCATCGTTGCCACTTCCCAGGCGCGTTTCACGTCATGAAGCTTGGAGAACGCCATTCCCACCCATACTGCGGCATGTGTGTATTGACCGCCGTTTTCCCTGACGCCGGGGATATAGCCCTTGATGTATCCGGGGGAAGGATCGGCCTTGTCGAAAGGCGGTTCGAAGAGCTTTACAATTCCAAGTTCCGGACGGATCAGGTGTTTTTCAACTTCGTCCATGACCTGCCTGCCTCTTTCCGGATCTGCAGCACCGCTGAGGACGGACCAGCTCTGCGGAATCGAGTCGATCATGCATTCGGTGTTCATATGGGAACCAAGTGGGCTCCCATCGTCAAAATATGCGCGCTTGTACCATTGTCCGTCCCAGGCGTTCATTTCAATATCGTCCTTCAGGAGCATCCTCTTCTCATGGCACTTTTTGGCGAATTTCAAGTCATTGCGTCCTTCAGATACCGTCTCGAACTGCTGGAGCACATCTATGAGGAAGAAAGCAAGCCAGACGCTTTCGCCCCTGCCTTTGATGCCCACCATGTTCATGCCATCATTCCAATCTCCGCAGCCCATGAGAGGGAGCCCGTGCTCGCCTGTCCGGGACATTGCCAGTTCGATGGCGCGCACACAGTGATCGTATACCGATGTCGGCCTGTCTTCAATATAAGGCAAGTCATAATATGATTCCTCGTTTTCAGGAACCGGACGTCCGCTGAGGAATGGAGTCTTTTCATCAAGCAGTCCTGTATCGTTGGTAGAGTGGACGTAATGGCAGACCGCATAGGGTAGCCACAGATAGTCATCCGAGAAATGCGTGCGCACCCCTCTGCCAGACGGTGGATGCCACCAATGCTGTACATCCCCTTCGGCGAACTGGCGGCTGGAACATAGGACAATATGGCTCCTCAGCATGTCCGGCCTGCAATGCAGGAGCGCCATGCCATCCTGTAACTGGTCCCGGAAACCAAAAGCTCCTCCCGACTGGTAGAAACCGCTGCGGCCCCAGATCCGGCAGGCGATCACCTGATATAGCAGCCAGTTGTTTACGAGGAGGTTCAATGCAACGTCAGGTGTCTCAACGTTGATTGCTCCCAGGCAGTGCTTCCAGGAGTCCCATACTTTTTCAAGCGCCTGCCAAGCTCCGGTCCTGGAACTGTACTTCTGTATGATGCTTCTAGCTTCGTCCTTGCCGTTGGCTGCACCGAGCATGAAGACAACATGCCTTTCCTGCCCGGGAGGGATTGTGATTGATGTCTGGATTGCCGCACACGGGTCCAGGGCGGACCCCACCCTGTTGGAAAGCCCCTGCCTGAACATTGCGGCAGGACTTTCAAGGGATCCGTTGCGCCCGATGAATTCAGTGCGGTCGCCTGTGAACGTGCGTTCTGCTTCGCCTGTCTGCGCAAAGACTACAGTACTTGAAAACTCGGCATTGAATGAATTGGTCAGGAAAATAGCGTTTGTCTGGGGATCAATCCTGCTGACCACGTGCATTGAGCTGCGACCCTGAAGTTCACCAACCGCACATTCGGCGAACGACGTGGCGGACATCTTTCTTTCGCGGTCCGACAGATTCCGGATCTTAATCAGGATCAGCTTCACCGGGGCATCAACCGGGACATAGATCATTGTCTCCGAAAAGATATCGTTCTGCCTGTGCTCAAAGGCGGAATAGCCCAGGCCGTGGCGGCAGACATAGGTGGTGTGACCGCGGGCTGGCCCAGGAGTCGGAGACCAGAATGCGCCTGTATGCTCGTCCCTGATGTACAACGACTCTCCTGACGTTCCACCCACAGGATCATTATACCATGGAGTAATACGGAACTGCCGGGCATTTTCAAACCAAGTATAGGCCGCTCCCGTCTCGCATGTCACACTGCCGAATCTGCTGTTGGCAAGTACATTCACCCATGGTGCTGGAGTAACCACGCCGGGAGCCAGTATGATTACGTATTCACGCCCATCCTGCGTGAAGCCTGCACAGCCGTTGAAAAAGACAAGATCGGTTCTTGTGATTGGGATATCCTCCTCCTTGGGAGGCAGTGTACGTTTCGGGATGAAGCGCGATAATTTCGCTTCGCCTCGGAATTTGCGTTCAACCTGTTCAGAGAAAGTTCCCGCCCTGTCCGTCATGTAGACACGCGCCGCAGCCTGGAAGAGAAGGCGGTCATCCTCGGGGATCTGGTCGGTTGTCCTGATAAAAATACCGCCATGCTGATCGATCATCTGCGATTCGGAATCAGCGGCTATCATGCCGGTTATCTCATCCCGCAGGGGCTGTCGGTATCCCACAACCGTATCCACCCAGATCACCAGGTCCATACGCAGTCCCTTGTTGCGGCAATACGCATAGCATCTTACCGACTGTCTCACCAGGTCAAGTCCGGCGGAGTCCGTCGTATGAATGAGCACTATCGGCAGATCCCCGGAAATCCCGTACCTCCACAAAGAGGATTGGTTCTTGGTGTTCTGCGAGATTATGCTGGCGCTGGCGCGATGCCGTGCGCTTGAATAGATGATCGAACTGGCAAGCTTGCCGAACAACTGGGCATCGGCTTCCGTCGACCTGAGATGCTGCAGAAGCACCTGGCTATGGGTCCAGGCTATGTCAAAGACGCGTTCGACCAGGCGGTAGTCGCGGTATTTGTCAATGAGGAGCAGCGACTGGTCCCTGCTGGACGAGGCGCCCATTATCAGATCCACCATGATTGAATCCCCAGGAGGGATCACGACTCTGCGCCTTATGGAAGCTATCGGATCAAGCACCATGCCGGACGTGTTTGACAGCCGTCCGACATCATCCATCGCGGCCGGATTCAAAGGGCTCCGCGTCCTGCCTATGAATTTTTTGCGGTCGGTCTCGAATGAACAGCCCGTCAATGGTTGTCCGTTTTGCACGACCATGCTCTTGAACATCCATGGGGTCGCATCCGTCTCCGAGCGCTGGCGGCGGGTGCACAGGATGGCGGATTTGTCTGGAACCAGTTCAGTCTGTATGAAAAGACTGTTGAATACGGGGTGGGACATGTCGGCCAGGGGTTCAGCTAGGACCACCTCAGAATAGCTGGTGAGGTCAAGAATTCTTTCCCGGGACGAGATATTGCGGACAGTCATGCGCCTTATTTCAATGTCGTCCTCGGGGGACACTGCTATCTTCGTGTATGTTTCGATATCGTTGTGGACATTGCGGAATTCAACCAGGCCCTGGGAGAATATCACCTCATAGCTGGCGGGGCGGACGCATGTCGGCTGGTATGTGGTGGACCAGAACATTCCTGTCTCGACATCCTGCACGTAGCAGTACAACCCATAGCAGTCTCTTGTCACGTCCTCCCTCCAGCGTATCAGGTCCATGCCATGCCATCTGCTGAATCCGCCGCCGGAGTTTGTAACCATCACATTGTAGCGTCCGTTGCTCAGCATCTGCACGCGTGGCACTTCCGAACTGGCATTTGTATATACCCGCGTTATTGATTCCTTGATCTGGGCTTCGGTCTTGTTCGAAACTCCGGACTGCGGATGGGTGATGAGGGAGGACTCGTTGAGTACAGGAGGAATTCGTTCCTGTAGCAGGAGCAGGGATGATCTCATTTCAGGATCCAGTACGAAACGTCTCTGCATGGGCCTGTTGAGGAGTACGAATGCAAGAGAGAGCAGGCTCATGCCGCTGTGATGCGCCATATGGCTCCATACTATGGCCCTGTCCTGTCCGGCCGGTATCCGCATGGCAGTATAATCCACCGCCTCATACATTCCCATTCTTCCCAGGATTCCATCGTCTGCAAGCCTCTGCAGGTTCAGACACGACTCCAACGGCATGCAGAGTAGACCCATCACCGATGCATAGGGGGCCACCACCAGATCTTCCGAAAGCCCACGCATGAGACCGAGGTCCGGAACACCGAAGGCACGGTACTGGTATGTCCTGTGTCCATCGATCAGATTATAGGATGATTCTGATATCCCCCATGGCACCTGGCGCTTCTTCCCATATATAATCTGCTGTTTGACGGCATTGCGGCACGCATAGCCAGTCAAAGTGCCTTCATAGGCCGGCATCAGGAGATTGGGCATCAGATACTCGAACATTGAACCGCTCCATGAAAGCAATGTAGGAGGGCCCGTCTCCACTTTGGCCTGCTGGCGCCCCAGGAGGAACCAGTGCTCCTGGGGGATCCGCCCCTGCGCAACGCCTATGAAACTGCAAAGCCTGGCTTCAGAGGCAAAGAGATCGTAATAGCTGTTGTCAGCCTTGTGGCTTTCAAGATTGAATCCGATGGAAAAGAGTTTCCGGTCAGGCTGGAAAAGGAATTCCAGGTCCCAGTCGGACAATTCCCTGCACTCTTCTCCAAGCTGTTCAAGCTCGCTGATCCTGTTGCCTGCGAATATGCTGGATTCGGATATATGCCTCCTGAGATCACTGAGCCATTTCAGAGTTTCTGCATGATGGCGAGGATTGTCATTGTCGAGCGGGATATTCTCCCCCCAGGCTTCAATCCTTGGCATCCACTTCTGACTGAGAGATGCCAGGCAGGAAAGAGTATTTGAATGGTGGAGATCCGACAGCAAATCCTCAAGCTCGCCGGGATGGAGCATCCGTCTGAATTTTTCCAGTTCAGGTCCGGCGAGGCATTTTGATTCAAGCCATGGGGCAAGCTGCACGATATCACCCAGGAGATCCTCGCATTGCGCCCTCAATGCCGTCATCCACCAGCGCAGTTCAGCGCTATCAATTGATTCCGTCCTCAGCTGTGACTGCCTTGAGATGAAATCCGACAGGGCGAGATATATGTCTTCCAGAGATTCCACAGGCCTGGAATACGCGGTTATATGTTTGCCCAGGCATGCCAGTGCCTGAATGGAATCGAAGATGTCCGGAGCGGACTTTTTGGAGGGCAGGGCCAGGGCCGCCTCTTCTCCAAGAATCCGGGCAGTGTCCTTGATGCCCTCAAGCCATTGCCTGGAAGCTAAGTGTTCTGTTTTCATTTCAAGAAGTCCTCCGCGCAGCACAATGAGGGAACCTACCAGATTCCCGCTGTCGACAGTGGAAACATACCGGGGTCTCATGGTGCGGAGGCTCCTGGTTTCGTACCAGTTGAAGAAATGTCCTCGGAAACGTTCCATCTGCCCCATGGAATTAAAGGCGGCCCGTATGCTCCTGACCAGATGGGTTGAACTTATGGAGCCGAAATCCCTGGCGGCTAGGGCGGAGAGGAGATAAAGGCCGATATTTGTGGGAGAAGTCCTTTCGGCAATCTGGAATTCAGGTTTCTCCTGGACATTGTCAGGAGGCAGCCAGTTGTTCTGCGGTCCGACATACTCCTCAAAGAACCTCCATGTCCTCCTGGATATGTTCCGCAGGAACGCCACCTGGTCAGTGTCAAGGCGCATGCGGACACCTTTCGCCGGCCTGCTTATGAACCATGCGACAAGCGGAGCGATCATCCATGCCGATCCCAGTACCGACACGGCAAGGAATGACAGGCTTCTCCCGTTGGAGGCAATCATCAGGCAGAAAATTCCCGTGGCGGGATTGATCCACATCCTCTTCAATACTGAAATGAAGCTGGTTTTGGCACGGCGTTCGACGCTTCTTGCGGTTTGCCATTCGAGAAGATTGCGACTGCTGATCAACTTACGCCAACATGCCTTGAGGACCGCATCGATGTTCATTGAAGTTTCAAACGGCATGAAGATGATCTGCAGGGATTCCTGAAACATGTGCTGGAGCTGCATGCTTATGGTGTGCCTGAAGTGGTAGCACCATGCAATCCTTTCAGGCTTCATGCATAGTCCCCATGCCGTCTGGATTATTACAGGAAGGAAAAATAAGGACAGCATGGCGGTAGCCCATGGGAAAAAATCTTCGGGGAGGAACATGCAGAGGGACAGGATCAGCAGAAAGATGGAAGGTGTCACTAGGCTGCGCCGCAGATTGTCGAATATCATCCATTTTGCAGTCAATGAAAGGACGTTACTGGCTTTTTTGCCGGTTCCGCCGCCGGGAACTGTCGGAAAAAGCCATCTTATGATTTGCCAGTCACCGCGTATCCAGCGGTTCCTTCGGCTCATATCCACAAGATACTGCGCCGGATGATCCTCTACCAGGTCGACATCGTTTACATATCCGCATCTCGCATGAAGTCCTTCGATCAGGTCATGGCTCAGAATCGTATTTTCAGGGAACCTGGAGCCCACTGCCGCATCAAATGCATCTACATCATAGATTCCCTTCCCTAGAAAAGGCGTTGTCCTGATCATGTCATGGTACACGTCGGAAATCTCATGCGTATAAGGATCAATCCCGACATCTCCGGAAAAGAACTTCGCATACAGTGAGGATGAGGCTCCGACAAGGCTCATCGATATTCTTGGCTGCATGATTCCATATCCCCTGACCACGCATCCGGTCTTCTCGTCAATCCAGGGATTGTTGAGGGGATGGGCCATAGTCCCAATGAGTTTCCAGGCCGCGGCCGGCGGAAGCTGCGTATCTGAATCAAGGGTAATTACATAGCGGACCGACTTGAATGAATCCTTGTTCTCTCCGGAGGCGTTGATTATCCTGCCGGGCCTGCCGCGGATGAACGCGTTGAGATCATTGACCTTTCCTCTTTTCCTCTCATACCCCATCCACTTCTGTTCGGACGAATTCCACTCCCTTTTCCTGTGCAGAAGGAAGAAGATCTGGTTGTCGCCCGTCGCATATTGCCTGTTGAGATATTCGATGCCATTAATGGCGTGATCTATCAGGACGCTGTCCTTATCCGTTGTTTCCCGGTCTGAATCGGCGAAGTCCGCAACAAGGGACAGGATCAAATTGGGATCACGGTTTGCAACGTAGCATATTTCCAGGCCAGATATCAGCTCATCGATCGATGAACTGCTTGTGAACATTGTCTGCACGGCAACTAGAGTCCTGCACTTGTCAGGAATACCTTTTGTAAAATCCATTCTTGGTAGAGATCGGGGCGATACAAACGATGTAGTGATCCAGTTGACAATTGATATTGCGGATCTGGAGGACAGCAATATGGCAAGGATTGCGATTGACACAAGGAAGACGCCCCCGTGGACAAGATCTGGCTTGATCCAGATCGCCGTAGTTCCGGCAAGAAGCAGCGCCACCGCCGCCACCGCCGCCACCGCTCCCAGATATAGCAGGAGAGGATTTCTACCAGACAGCTTTTTTACGGCCTCGCGGACGATGAACCGTGGATGAATGATTCTTTCAAGTTCGTACAATCCTTCGTCCACCAGGAAGTAGCCGACATGCCCCTCCCGTGGATCAATCCCTCTCGGCCCCATCCTCTTCATGGCAAGCTTTACTGCCTCGAAGGCTATGTCCTCCTCCTTCATTCTGCTGTTGCGGGCAAGTTTTTCCACAACGTGCCGGTACGCGTCGCGTGTCCTGAAATCCATCAGCCCGTAAATTCCGGAAGGATCCTTCCGGAGCTCCTTTTCCGTAGCGCTCTGGGCTTCGATGAAGGGCTTCCAGTCGGTCTCGCCAAGAGCCCTCAGACTTGTTATGCTGCTGCCTATGGACACCTGGTCCATGGCCTGTTCCTGGCTTTCAGTCTGCAGGATCTGTTCAATAGTCTGCCCGTCTTCCGCAAGCTGGCGTTCAAGCCAGTTGAGCACAAGCCCTAGTGAGAGATGCTGCCCGTGTATGCGCATCGTCAGTTCGGCGATGAACGGATGCGACAGCTTTGGAGACACCCTTACGAAATCCGCCAGTTCCGTTATCAGCCCCTTGGAATCCTTGCTCGCCGCCGCCAGGAACCGTTCGGCCCATTCTATAGCCGAGTCGCGGTCAAGTCGACGCAGAGCTATGCGGTGGGATACGCGGCGGAGATTCTCGATGAGGGCCAACCTGAGCATAATGGGCATCGCCCAGAGTTCGCCGAGGGAAAGATGCTGGACGGTCTGATACACTCCTATGAAATGCGATAGGTTGTCGACATCAATCCTGCCATCGGTATGTGAGACGAGTTCGAATGCAAGATCATAGACTCTTGGATATCCCTCATGCTTTCCTGTCTTCAGCCGCGGAAGCTGCCTGCTGTATCGTTTCGGGAGATATTGTCCGGCGAGAAGAATCTGCTCCTCAATAACATAGTAGTTGTCCAGCAGCCATTCGGCCGCAGGCGCAAGCTGGCGTTTGTTTTCGAGGGCCCTTGAGACGATCCTGTGCGCTTCGCGTATAACCATCTTGTTTTCCGCAAGCCTAGAAAGCAGCAGTTCCGCACCCGACGCAGGATCAATCTCGTGTTCACTGGCAAGTGCGCGTGCGAATCTCGCAAACTGGTCGCGCCCGAACAATTCGGCGCGCAGAAGCGCCTCCAATTCGAGGCTGCTTACATCCCTACTTCCGTCCAAGACTGGAATTTTCATTTTCATTTTATAAAATATTTAACTCATAATTAAGAGTAGCAGCATTCCTGTGATAAAACCTATTGAGGCGATGACAGTGAACTTCTTCATGAACCATATGAAGTTGATATTTATAACGCTCATAGCCGCAACTCCTGCTGCGGAACCAATAATGAGCAGATTGCCACCATATCCGGTGCAGAAGGCCAGATAGGTCCATACGCAGTGGTCTTTTGGAAATGTCTCGGCCGGGAACATCTTCATCCCAGCTGCCAGGAGGGGGATGTTGTCTACGATTGCCGACAGTACGCCAAGAATGGCCGTGACAAGGGGAATGCTCATTCCGCTCCGGTCAATATGCTTGGACAATTCTACGAACAGCCCTATCTCGTTGAGGGCTGCGA
>JBAQUG010000575.1:0-32289 GCA_049297395.1 Victivallales bacterium
CAGTATTTGAATATAAGGAAGTAGGTGCGGGCTGAAGCCCGTCCCTACTTCCAGGACAAGTTTCAAAGTAGTCAGAATAAAACAACTCGGTTCATATTATTTTTTTTATTCTGAATCCTGACTTCCAAACGTCCGGAAAAATCTGCATGCGCTTAAGACATAGAACTGTGAAATAAAGACACTAGGACGGAGGCTTCTCCGCTGCAGGAGTCCTATTGCCGCGCTATTCCTTATATGGGTTGAATTCAGGATAAAGCCTCTCTGCGCATTTCGGACAAATCCCGTGGCTGAATTCCGCTTCCGAATGATCCCGGATATAGGCTTCAATCTTATGCCAGTACCCTTTGTCATCCTTTATCTGCTTGCAGGACGCGCAGACAGGCAGCAGACCCTTCAGTATCCTGACCTGGGCGGCAATCCGCTTGCGCTCGGTGATGTCGCGGATGCAGATGGAGGCATGCCGCCAGGCGGCTGGCGGCAATCCTGGATTCCGGATCGCCGGCACCCTGCCGGCACGCATTCAACTCTGCCGCCAGGCTGGCGGCGGTCCATATTACGCCAGCGTCTCGCGGAGTTTTGCTGACAGCGCCTCGGATGTAAACGGTTTTTCAAGGAAATAGATGCCTTCATCGAGAACCCCGTCATGGGACATGATGTCCGCGGTGTATCCGGACATGAACAGGCATTTTATGCCGGGGCGCATTGCATATATTTTTTCCTTGAGGTCGCGCCCGCTCATTTCCGGCATGACCACATCCGTCATCAGAAGATGAATTTCCCCCTTGTATTCCCCGGCAATCCTGATGGCCTGGCCCGGACAGTCGGCGGTCAATACGGTATACCCCAGGCGTTCGAGCAGTATATTGGCAAATTGAAGCAGCGCCTTTTCATCCTCGACAAGCAGGACGGTTTCAATCCCCGTAAACATCTTGGCTGTTGCAAGTTCTTCATCTTTTCCATCACCCAATCCTTCAGATTCATACCTTGGCAGATATATCTTGAATGTCGTGCCTTTTCCTGGCTCGCTGTAAATATTGATGACCCCGTTGTTCTGTTTTACGATGCCGAAGACGGTGGCAAGCCCGAGCCCTGTTCCCTGTCCGACTTTCTTGGTCGTGAAGAACGGTTCGAAGATGTGCTCAAGTATCTCCTTGCCCATACCGCAGCCATTGTCGCTGAATTCCAGGACAACATATTTTCCGGGAGTGAAGTCCGGATGCGCCTCGCAGAAAGCCTCATCAAGATCCGCCTTGCCAGTCTCAATTGCTATCCTGCCGGCACTGGAGATCGCATCGCGGGCGTTGACAATCAGGTTTGCCAGGATCTGGTTGATCTGCGATGCATCCATTTTAACTTTCCAGAGATTTGCATGGGGTTTCCATAGCAGCTCGATGTTTTCACCGATGAGGCGCTGGAGCATATTGAGCATGCCTGTGACGGTATCGTTCAAATCCAGGACTTTCGGAGCTATGGTCTGCTTGCGGGCGAAGGCAAGAAGCTGCTGGGTGAGTTCTGCGGAGCGCAGGCCGGCCTTATGGATTTCCCTGACACGCCCGTATTTCGGATCCGATGGAGTCATTTCCACGAGCAGCATCTCCGAATACCCGGTGATAACAGACAGCATGTTGTTGAAGTCGTGGGCGACTCCGCCGGCAAGCTGACCTACGGCCTCCATCTTCTGCGCCTGCCGGAGATGGGCCTCAAGCCTGGCTTTCTCATTTTCGGCCTGTTTCATGTCTTCGATATCGGTGCAGGTGCCAAACCATTTGAGAATCATGCCGCTGTCATCGCGCACGGGCACGCCACGGATCAGCCACCATCGGTATGCCCCATCCTTGCGCCGGAGTCGGCATTCAAGCGAGTAGGTCTTGTCATTCTGCGTCGCATGCTGCCAGGCATCCCACGCACGCCTCTTGTCATCGGGATGGAATGGAGTGTTCCAGCCATGTCCGTAGCTTTCCTCCAGCGTCAGGCCGGTGTAATCCACCCACTGCCTGTTGCAATAGATGTTCCAGCCGTCTGGCCGGGTGACCCATACAATCTGAGGCATGGAGTCGGCCAGGGAACGGAATTCCTTCTCGCTGTCCCGCAGTGTCTTCTCGGCGAGCTTGCGTTCCGCAATCTCCTCAAACAGGAGATCATTCTTCGCCACAAGCTCCGCAGAACGCTCTTTTACGGTCTCCTCAAGGTGTTCCCGATGCCTTTTGAGTTC
Organism: Victivallales bacterium; assembly: GCA_049297395.1. GTDB lineage: Bacteria > Verrucomicrobiota > Lentisphaeria > Victivallales > GWF2-50-93 > GWF2-50-93. The sequence continues at coordinate 2,213 of JBAQUG010000575.1, forward strand.
CTCTTCCGCTTTCATCCGCACCGATATTTCCCGCGACAAGCGCCGGTTCCAATAAGCGATAAGACAAAATACGGCGAAACCGGCGGCCAGCAGCTTCCATAACAGACTATAGTCGGATCCATGTTCATATTTGACGAAAATCCACCGCTGGTTGATGGCATCCCGCTCATCTTCGGAAATCGAATCCAGCGCTTTCTGGAGGATTCCAACCGCGACGGGCCAATCATTCCGGACGCCCATGCACGAATCGTTGTGGTAGGGCACCTGTCCGTTTACCTTGACATTGGTATATCCTAGTTTGGCAAGGTAATATGAACCCGTTGCAATGGAATCGACAAAGGCGACAGCTTCACCGCGGGTCAGTATATCAAAGGCATCCTTGGTTTTTTCGATGAGAACCAGATAGACCCCGGGATATTCACGGGCCATCTCCTCGTGCGCCAATGTATTTTCCTGTACAACAACCTTCTGTCCCTTCAATTTGGCAAAATCATATATGTACGGATGGCTGTTCAAAGTATAGACAACGAGGGGCATTTTCAAATACGGACGGGTGAAGTCGAGATATTCGGTCCGCTGCGGCGTTCTGGAGATACAGGTGAACATGTCTATCCTGCGCTGCTTGGCCGCCTCAATGGCATTTGACCAATCCAGCCGGACCACTTCAAACCTGAGGCCAAGTTTCTGGCTGACTATCTTAAGATAATCGGATGAAATACCCTTCAGCTCCCCCTTTTCATCGAGATATTCAACCGGTTGCCAGGCCGGGTCGACACCAACTCGAATAACAGGAGCTGTCTTCAACCAGGCTTTCTCTTCGTCTGTCAGGGACAATCCCGATGGTGCATGTGCAATAACAGGTTCCACCCCATGCGCTACAGTCCCCATGCAAATCGTCACCGCACCGGCGATGAAGGTCAAGGCGACGGCAATAACCATCCATGTCGGGCTGCCTCTCATGCCATCCCCCCTGACACCCATGTCCGTCGTTTCCGGACCATTGGCGGTCCTGGTCTCCTGCCACCACCAGCCCGGATTAATAGGAATTCTGATTTTCATGACGACAGCACCTTCTCCAATGTTTCCGCCAGAAGTTTCTTGCCGAACGGCTTCTGGATGAATCCCTTTATTCCGGCGTCGAGGAGGCTCTGCGCCTCGCCGTCAATGCTGTATCCTGAAATCAGCAGCGTTTTGACATCCTTGTTGATCTTCTGCATTTCCAGGAACGCATCCTTCCCGTTCATCCTCGGCATCATCATGTCAAGAATGACAAGGTCAATCTCCTTCCATGAATGCCGGTAAAGTTCGACAGCTTCCAGACCATCCCTGCAGTTTACAACCTCATGGCCGAAAGAACTTAGGAAACTGGAAACAATATTGCGAACCATCTCATCGTCGTCCACCAGGAGTATCTTAGATTTCCTGATAGTCTTCCCAGTCGCGGCTTCAGGACTTTCCAGTTCAGCCTTGTCTACAATAAGAGGAAAGAACATTGAGAAAACAGTACCCTCGCCAAGCTTGCTGTCAACATGGATTGCTCCATTGTGGCCTTTGACCGTACCATAAACGGATGCGAGGCCCATCCCGGTCCCCTTGCCAGGCTGTTTCGTGGTGAAGAAAGGTTCAAACATATGTTCCTTTGTCTCATCATCTATTCCAATCCCGTCATCAATGACGCTTATCTTCATGTAGTCGCCTTTCACGGCATTGCGTCTTTCCTCGGCCACGCTGAAGACATCTTCCATTTTCACTTTTCCGGTCGTGAAAAGAATTTCCCCTCCGCTCGGGAGCGCGTCCTTTGCATTGATGGCGAGATTGAGCAGGGCATTCTGGATCTGCGTCGGATCACCGGAGATCATCACGGGGCTCGCATTGAGGATTCTCTTGATTTCAATCCTTTTGTCAATGCTGTGCTCAAGAAGCGAGATCACCTCTTCGATGATCTTGTTGACGTTTACCGGGACGTTCAGATATTTGCCCTTCCGTGAAAAAGCCAGAAGATCCCTTGTCAGGTCGGAGGCCCTTCTGGCTGAGCGCAGGATGCTTTCGGCATCATTTCTGAGGCTGGGGTCATCCAGGTGGCTGTAAAGCAGTTCCGCATATCCCATTATGCCCATGAGCTGGTTGTTGAAGTCATGGGCTATTCCACCTGCAAGCTGTCCTATCGCCTCCATTTTCTGCGACTGTCGCAGCTGTTCCTCCATTTTCTGGCGGTCCTCCTCCGCCTTCCTGCGCTCGGTGATGTCGATGATGTAACCTGCCAGCAGGGTCTTGCCTCCCTGGACAATCGGGAACTTGATTGTGGTATATTTACGGCCATTGAAGTCCTCGTCCAGCTTGAGAATCTCACCTTTTTCAACTACGCTCCAGTCATCGGCGGTAATTTTAGCGGCCACGTCGGGCGGAAACAGTTCCTCCATAGTCTTGCCCACCATATTCAAACCAGAATCGCCAATCATCTGATGGAAATTATCGCTGGCCTGCAGCACACGGCTCCCAGAGGTTTTCACCTCCTTGATAAAGGCATAGATGGGTGAATGCCGAATAAACAGCGAGAACAATTCATTGCTGTTCCGCAGGGCCTCCTCCCTGGCCTTGAGTTCGTGAAGGGCAGCATCCCGTTGGGAAAGAGTGCCGGCAAGCTTGAACGTAGTATAGCTCAGGGATGAAATCATCCCGGCAAGCTTGGCGTAAAAAGCCATGGTAGCTTCGACCTTTTCCCGGCTCCAGCGCGGTACGCGGTCAAGGGCGGCGATATATTCCTCCTCGTCAAATCCATACCGGCGGGCCTGCCTCCGGAACAAGTCGTAGTCTGGAATCTCGTCCTCGTAAAAAAACTGCCCCAGACAGACGTTGCCAAGATGCCTGCCGCCAATCTCAAGAGGAGTCATGAGATCCCACATGTTGTTCTTGCAGCGGTATGCCTTGAACGTTCCCTCTGGAGCGCCTTTGGAGAGGAAGACGTCGCTTTCATGGCAGTTCTTCAGGGTGTCCGGGTGGATCCGGTGGAACTTCGTGCAGATTTCCTGCCAGCCGGCACCAACCAGAACCTTGCCGTTCACATCAAGAATACCAATCCCGATATGTGTAAGCCGATAGAACTCATCCATCATGGACTGGAGTGCCTGGCAGTCAATGATGTCGGAGAGAGACAGAGTAGCAATATCCCCCTCAGGATCGAGGATGGCCTGCAGTTTTTTCCTGACGACCGCCTCGCTCTCCCTCAGCGCCTCTTCCACCCGCTTGCGCTCGGTGATGTCCCGGTGAAAGCATTGCAGGAAGGTTTTTCCGCCGAAAGAATTCATGCTCCCCGACACCTCCAGCGGGAAAACATGGCCGTCCCTGTGATAATGTTCAACTTCGAAGGTCAGGGCCTCGCCGGCCAGCAGGCGGCGTATACGCTCAGAAGCCAGACTGGAAGATTCGGGCGTATCCAAATCCTTTATGTTCTTGTGCAACAACTCCTCCGCGCTGTACCCGTGCATGCGGGCGAACGCCTCGTTGACCGACAGGAGTTCGCCTTTGTCCGACAAAAGGAATATCCCGTCATTCGCCTGGTCAAACAGGACACGGTAGCGATCCTCGCTCTCCCTAAGCGCCTCGTCGGCCCGCCTGCGGCCTGTGACTACGGCGCTCATGATCAGGCCGGAACAGGTCACCACGGCGAGGAATATCTGGAGGGCCGCCAGATGTTCAAAGCGTGTCTGCCCGGCAGAGCTGAATGCGCCGTAGCCTTCCTGCGTATTCACGATCGCTATGGCGGAGAAAAGCAATAGCATGGTCGCCATGCCGCACGGGTTAAACCTGAACACCAGCCAGATGAGCAGGGGGAAGATCATATAGTCGCGCAGCAGCGGTTTTCCCACAATGTCGACGGGAGCGAACAGCAGCAATGCGAATATTGCCAGGATCACCACGAGCAATGCCGCTTCCACGATCTGGCGCGTGGTGGCCGATGAAAGAAAAGGCTTGCTGGCAGCCCAGCCGACGATGAACGGCGCGACCAGGATCAAACCCAGTCCGTCGGCCGCCCACCATATCGCCCAGGCGTTCACAAACGAACCGTTGAAGGCAAGCATGGAGACGGTCGCGCCCATAAGCGCTGTAAATCCGTTGAGCACGGTCGCCACGAACAGCAGGGCGAAGACCTCCCTGGTGCGTTCAAAGGTTATTTTCGACCTGCAGGAATACTCAAGCACCAACGCGCCGAGAGCCGGCTCAAGCATGTTCACCAGCGCAAAGCCCAGGCTGGGCAGCAGCGGGTAGCCGCCGGTCAAAAGACTCGCCGCGCTGGTGGCGAAAAAAACCGCCAGCAGTTTTCCCCGCTGCCGCCTGGGCCTGATCAATAAAACCGCCAGGGCAAATCCGTTGGCGGGCCAGACGGAGGAGACTCCTTCGGGCTGTACAGTGAACAAAAGCCCAAGACGGATGGAGAGCCAATACGCGGCCGAGACAAGCGCCAGCACCAGTATTTCCCTCAGGAACAGGTTTTGAGCGCCTGACGGCGGAGGTATGGAAGAATTGCATTCCACCAGATCCGGATCCGAAGCAGTTTTGTCTTTTACGTCCAAACAGCCACCCTGTATTCGTTTAATTTGCCTTCCCGGCCACGGATTACAGACCTCTACCCTCCTATCGGACCGACAGCACCCCTGCTGGCAGGTATTCGATTCAGCCACCAGGCTGGTGGCGTTCCATATCGACTTCTACCCTCTTATCGGACCGCCAGCACCCTTGCTGGCAGATATTCAATTCAGCCACCAGGCTGGTGGCGTTCCATGCCGTTTCCATCGTCTCTAACTTCCTACGCCTTCCTGATCCGTCCGCCGAGGGATGCGATCTTCGCATCGATGTTCTCGTAGCCGCGCGATATGACTTCCGCCCTGTGGATCGTGCTTGATCCTTTCGCGCAGAGCGCGGCGATCAGCATCGCCATACCGGCGCGGATGTCCGGGCTCGACATCTCCATTCCCCGCAGTTTTGCGGGACCTGTTATGACGACCCGGTGCGGATCACAGACAATCGCGTTCGCCCCCATCATGTTGAGCCTGTCGACAAAATACATCCTGCTCTCGAACATCTTTTCAAAGAAGAGGACTGTTCCACGGGCCTGTGTCGCCATCACGATCGTGCAGCTCATCATGTCGGTCGGATACTGCGGCCATGGCCCGTCGGAGACAACAGGGACGGCATTGCCGAAATCCGGCCTTACTGAAAGACGCTGTCCGCCGTGGAGATGGATCCTGTCGCTGAAAAGTGCGAATTTCGCACCGAACCTCTCGAACATTCTCCTCATCATCCAGTAGTGGCGGGGAATTGTGCCATGGATAGTCAGGTCGCCGCCCGTGGCTGCGGACATCGCAAGAAAGCTTCCGGCCTCAATGTGGTCGCCGATTACAGTATGTTCCGCGCCATGGAGCTTCCCGACGCCCTCGATCTTTATGGTATTGGAGTCAGTGCCCGAGAGTTTTGCACCCATCTTCCTCAGCAGTTCGGCCAGATCCTGGACATGCGGTTCGGACGCGGCGTTCCTGATCACCGTCCTGCCTTTGGCCACTGCCGCCGTCATCATGATATGCTCTGTGGCGGTGACGCTCGCTTCGTCGAAGAAAAGATCCCTTCCCCTGAACTGGGATGCCGAAAGCATGAATGGCGGCTCTTCTGAAAGCAGTTTTGCGCCAAGGCATTTAAGGCCGTAGAGATGCGCGTCGATCCTTCTTCTTCCGATGTCGTCGCCTCCGGGCGGCCAGAAGGAGACTTCCTTGCACCTGTAGAGGAGCGGGCCGGCGAAAAGAAGGGAAGTCCTGATCTGGTTCGACAGGGATTGCGGCACGTTTCCGGAGCTTATGGACTGCGCCCGGAGTTTCAGCGAAGTTCCGGAGCGCTCCCATTTCACTCCGAGCGATTCCGCGATCTTCAGCATGGATGCGACATCAAGGATGTCCGGAACATTGTGGAGGATGATCTCATCCTCGGTGAGGAGAGAAGCCGCGATCATTGGAAGTATTGCGTTCTTGCTTCCGGAAAGTGAGAGCTCCCCTGAGATCGGATATCCGCCTTCTATAAGAAAATCACTCATCTGAAAAACCTATGAGTTAACTGCAAAATTCAAAATATTTGAATTTCATGTTTCGTTGTTTCGGATTCCGTGCTTCGAATTTCGGTATTGGATTGCAGGCAGTCACGACCAATCCCTGGCCCGGAAGATATTGGCGATGAAATTCTTGAAACCCGCGCCGCTGCCGATGAAATACTTGTTCTTATTGTAGTCCTTGATGTCCCGGTGGAGTATCTCATGCCCATGTACCGTTTCAAGCGCCATGGCAAGCTGTTTGAAGATCCTGACAGCCTTGTCGATCGGCAGCGGCGTATTGTTAACTATCAGTTCTGACAGCAACTTGCCCTGGAGATAGTCCATGACGATATAGGGTATCTCGCTCTTTTCAGCAAAGCCGTATTCATAGATGGAGAGGATGTTCGGCGACTTTATGGTTGCGAGGATTCCCGCTTCGCGGAAAAACCGCTTGAGCTTCTCCATCGAATAAAGATTCCTGGAAAGGATCTTGATCGCGTAGAATTTATTGTCCTTCTCGGCAAGCATGACCGTGCAGAAGCTGCCGGAGGACAACTGCCTGATTATCCTGTAGCCCGGCGGGGGCTCGATCGAAATCGCCTTGACATTGTCCTTGTCAATGCTTATCGCATCCATGATGAAGGATTTAAGTTTCCCAAGGGCAATCGGTTTGGTCAAAACGTCGAATGCACCGCTTTTTATTGCATTGATGGAAGCGTCTATGTTGCTTTCTTCAGCAACGATGATAACCCTTGAAAACGCACAGCAGTTCTTCACGAAACTGATGAAATCTCTCGATTCCTCGCTTTCCGCGCCCACGCTGAAGAAAACTACCCTGTAGAAAAACTGCACCAGTTTCAGTTCCGCATCAGCCATTTCATAGACCTGATCGAGCACGTATCCGCGCGGCCCGAGCTCCTTCCTGATGTAATCAGCAAGGAACTTCTCCTCTCCTACAAGGAGGATCCTCGGGATCAGATCCTCCGTCCGATCCTCGTACTGTGTCGGCAAATTCCTGATGTCCTGCTCTTCATCCATAATAAACCTGCCAAGAAATTATTTGATGCAAATCAAACGTACAATATATCCTATAAACTGTAAATCTCCACCCTGTTCCCGCCGGATATTCCATCATTTCACCGGCAGCTGGGGAACGGGGTCGGGCATCCTGTCAATCACTTTTGAACTGACAAGCAATTCCGAAATTGGTTTCATGTTCTCGTTCAGATGTGAAATCATCATGTTGTCTTTTTTCCATCCGTAGCGCAGCATTTCGGCATAGGCCTCCTCCGCCGACTTCCCTTCGACAAGCATCCTGTAGACGGCGATGACGCCGCCGGTCCTGTTCTCGCCCGCATTGCAGTGCACCAGCACCGGCCTGCCGGCCTTGCGCGAATCGGAGATTTTCATTATGACGGCCGCATAGTCCGATGCCGGAGAAAGACCTCCCTCAATGAATTTATAATTGAAGATCTCTATACCAAGCTTTCTCGCGGCCTCGCCCTCCTCCTTCCGGAGTCCGTCGGCCCCTGTGAGATTGATTATCGTCTTTATGCCATGCTGCTTCAAAGTGTCTTCCAGGATTGCCGGATGGATTCTGCCGCTCCTGCATATTTTCCCGGACTCAACCACTCCAAACCGTTTCGGAATGAACCTGTCCCTCAGCCCGTTGTTCCATGCAACGCCGGCAACAACAGCCCCCGCAACCAGTATGGCAATTCCGGAGACGGCAAATATTGTTTTCCTGCTTTTAATCATTATTATTCGACCTTCGCTCCAACCCATTGTGAAACTTTCAACGCCTTCATGACGAGTTCAGCTGACAGCGCTGCAAGAATAATCCTCATCACCGTGAAGTATAGTCTGGAGTGGGCTTGGATTCAAACAGACAGGAAAATAACCTGAAGAAAGCAGTAATGCGCCAGTAACCACTCCCCCCTGCCCTGGGAAAACCTGAATTTATCCTATGATAATCTGCCGGAGTATTATTGCATATATGCACATATCTGCATATATTATACGAAAATACAGCATGTCAGGCATACACAATGAACTATGATGAAGCGGAAATAAAGGCCGGAATCATAAAGGCGATGGCTAATCCCATCAGGCTGATGATCATCGACGAACTTGGCAGGGGCGACAAATGCGTCTGCGAACTCCTCCCGATGTTCAAGCTTGACCAGTCAACCTTGTCGCGCCATTTGTCCCAGCTTAAAAAAAACGGGATCATAACTGAAAAGAAGGAAGGTGTGAAGGTGATCCACCATCTTGCCACACCATGCATCTTAAAGGTCTTTGAATGCATAATGAACGTTGCAAAGGAAGATTTCAACAGGAAGAGAAGGACTCTCAAATTATAACAGGAGGCATTAGATGAGCGAGAAAAACACTTGCGCGTGCGGGACAGCTCCAAGACTGATTTTTCCGTGTTCCGGCGGGTCGGATGTCGGTGAACTTACTGACAAGGCGGCAAGAAAGATGACAAGAGACGGTGCGGCTAAAATGTACTGTCTTGCCGGTGTCGGCGGACGGGTTTCCGGAATCATGGCGACAACTGAATCAGCGGCAGATATCCTTGTCATTGACGGATGCCCTCTTGACTGCGCGAAAAAGACTATGGAGGCGGCAGGTTTCAACAAGTTCAACCATCTGCGTCTCTCAGATATTGGAATGACTAAAGGAAGCACTCCGGTTTCAGATGACAATGTATCCGGAGTCGCGTTGGAAGGAGCTAAGAAGCTATCAAGGAAAGGATGCTGTTCATGAAAATAATACTATCATGCCTTGTTTTGATGGCTCTGTCCCTAGGAGTCATGGCGGAAGACAAGAAAGAACCGTCTCCACTGCCGAAACTTGTTGATCTTGGCGCATCAAAATGCATACCATGCAAAAAGATGGCTCCTATTCTGGAAGAGCTGAAAAAGGAATATGCAGGAGTCTTTGATGTTGAGTTCATAGATGTATGGCAGAAGGAGAACTCCAAAAAGGCCGAGGATTATAAAATCGAATCCATCCCGACCCAGGTGTTTCTTGATCCTAAAGGCAAGGAACTCCGGCGCCATGTCGGCTTCTTCTCGAAAGAGGAAATACTGGCGAAGTGGAAGGAACTGGGGTATGATTTCAAGCCAAAGGAAGATAAATCAGTAATCAGTAATCAGTGATCGGAAATTCGAAATCAGTTAACTGTGGACGGATCACCGATTACCGGCCTAGTCACAACATGGAGTTGACTAATGGACAAATGGAAACCGATAATTAAAAATCTTTTACTGGCATTCGTGCTGGTCTCGGTCGGATACGCCCTAGGCAAGAACACATCCGTCCAGACAGGCGGTTCGGGCGGCAATGTGAAGCCAGGAAAACATCTGCGCGTATACTATACTCATGCAACTGTCCGCTGCGAGACTTGCAACAACATAGAAAAAAAGACCCGCGAGCTCCTGGAATCCAAGTTTAAAAAGGAGATTGCAGATGGCCGTATTGAATGGCAGGTCGTCAATTTCCAGGAAAATGACGCATTTGCCAGGCAATTCGATGTCACCACCAGCGGCGTGATCGCCGTCCTGATGGATGGCGGCAGGGTATTGGACTATGAGAGGCTTGACGGGGTGTGGACACTTCTGGGAGAGCCTGCCGCCTTCAATGCATATCTCGAAAAGGCCTTCCAGAAGCTGATGGCTTCGGGAGGGATCAAATGACCTGGATTGCCGCTGCTTCTGCGTTCTGGCTGGGAATACTCACAGCCATAAGCCCGTGTCCGCTGGCTGCCAATATTGCGGCGATATCCTTCATAAGCCGCCAGCTCGGAAACCGCCGGGGCGTGCTTTTGTCCGGCCTGCTTTATACAGCCGGACGGGCATTTGTCTATATCGCCTTAGGCGCAGGCATAACCGCTGGATTGATGGCGACCGGTGAAGCCTCGCGATTTCTCCAGAAATATCTCAACGAAATTCTCGGGCCTGTCCTGATTCTGCTCGGAATGATCCTGCTCGGAATGATTGGTTCAGGCATGTCCTTCAATATTGCCGGCGGCAGGATCCAGGAGAAAGCCGAGAAGGGAGGAATTTATTTCGCGTTTCCGCTTGGAGTGGTTTTCGCGCTTTCATTCTGCCCGGTCTCCGCCGGACTTTTCTTCGGCGCGCTGATTCCATTGTCTATCAGGAATTCATCACAGCTTCTTCTGCCTCTGCTCTACGGAGCCGGAACCGCCCTCCCAGTCATCGTATTTGCATTCCTCATCGCCTTCGGCGGGGAAATGCTGGGTAAGGCGTTCGACAAGCTGACACATATCGAGATCTGGGCGAGGCGCATTGCAGGCGTAATTTTCATCCTCGCCGGAATCTATTACTGTATTACACATATATATGGAATAAACCTGAAGGGATGATGAGCAATGAATATAAAAGTCTCAGTAAATGCGGGGATCTGTGGATTCATGACGAAAGCGACAGCCAACTGCGAGGATGGACAGTTTGTTGAGCTTGTGATTGATTCTCCCTGCGAGAAAATCCAGGCTCTTGCCAGAGCCATCAAGGAAGCCGGGCCGATTGACGCGTTCCAGGAAATTAGTCCTGCAGGGGAAAGCATAATCCTGTCCAGGACACGCGAAGTTCTCAAGGGCTGCTGTGCAGGCTGCGTTGTCCCTGTGGCATTGTTCAAATCGATGCAGGTTGCAGCGGGGCTCGCGCTTCCATCGGACATTTCAATATCAATGAAGGAGCAGGAATCATGAGGACTTTGCAAATTCTCGGAACAGGTTGCCCCAAATGCACCACGCTGGCGGAGACAACGGAACAGGTGGCCAAGGACATGGGACTTGAATACCGGTTGGAGAAAGTTACAGACATCCAGAAGATCATATCCTTCAACGTGCTGATGACTCCTGCCCTGGTAGTGGACGGAGTGGTGAAGGTGGCTGGACGCGTGCCGTCGTTGGACGAGATCAGGAAGATGCTGTCATAAACAAAGGAGAAATTATGTCAAACGACCTGGAGCTGGCAATAGACAAATTCACGTTTCATGTGCCAACAGACCGCTATTACAGCGAAGGAGGTGTATGGGCCTTTTGGATGCAGCCGCAGGGCAAGGACCGGATACGCGTCGGCCTCACCGACTACCTCCAGCAGCACAGCGGCGACGTGGCGTTCGTAACTGCTAAACCTGTCGGAACCAAACTCGCGCCAGGTGATGACTTTGCCGAAGTCGAGACGATTAAGACAATGCTGGTACTTCCGTCTCCTGCCAATGGCACCATTGTGGAAATCAACCGTGAACTCGAAGGGCATCCGGAACTGGTCAACAAGGATCCCTATGGGAAAGGGTGGATAGCGGAAATTGAAACCGCCGGATGGGAGGCCGATTGCGCGAAGCTCCTGAATCCGCAGGCGTACCTGTCCGCAGTGAAATCCGAAGTGGAAAAGGAGCTGAAGGGATCATGAGTGACGGGAAACAGAAAGTTGTTATCGTGCCGTGCAGCGGCATCGGCAAGCCGTTCGGCACGGTAAGCCGCGAGGCCGCCTACGAGGTGTGCGACATCCTTTGTCCGGACGATACGCGCCTCGTCGCGCTGTCCAAGCTGGTACTTGGCGATGAGGAGGCGCGAAATGCCGTCACCCGGAATCCCGTCGTGACAATAGACGGATGCACGCAGATGTGCGCCGCTAAAATGGTCGGGCAGAGCGGCGGGACAATCGCAAGCGAGACGACCGTGTTCGACGCCTTCCGCCGTCACAAGGATCTGAAACCTGAAGGCATAGCCGAGTTGAATGACAAGGGCATTGAACTGGCTAAAGTTATTGCACGGGAGATCGCTGCGACCGTTACCGGGATTAGCCGGTCCGGGAAAGTGAAAGGAGGCCGCAATGGTTGATTTGCCGGAAATCAAGGCAGGAATCGTCGCCTGTTCAGGCGAGGAGCTGGCGGAGGGGACTGTAACGCGTCTCGCAGCGCTCAAGGTGTTGCACGAGTTGCGGCCAAATAACACTGTAACCATTTGCCTTCCACTTTTTCTTGCGGGTGGTGAAGATGACCGGACCTTTGCCCGCTTCCATCCAACTATTACGGTGGATGGCTGCGAACTGAGGTGCGCCGCGCGCGCGACAGAAATGCATTCCGGCAAACCCGCAGCGAGCATAGTCGTTACGGAACTCGTCGCAGAACTGGGGCTGTCCAAGCCCGAAGGCAGACGGCATCTGAATGAAGCCGGGAAAAAGGCGGTGGATGCGACTTCCAGGAGGCTGGCGGAACTGGTGGACAAGGTTCTCGGAAAAGAGGGATATCCCATATCAGCAAACACAACAAATGCCGCTGATGCAAAACCGGCAGAGAGACAGGTCACCTGCTCGTGCGGCTCAGGCATACCCGTGACAAAAATTGTCATTGACGGGAAGACTATCGAAGTTCTGGCTTTGCCTCTCATCTTCAAGAAGTTTCGAGATGCGGGCCGTAAGCCGGATTCAGATCTTGTTCGAGAAATACTGGAAACGGCAAAGATCTATAATCCCGTGCCTCCGGAAGCCGAGGGGAATTACCGGAAAGCGATTTTAGCCGAATACACCAAGCTTTGGAATCAGGAGGGAAAACCATGAGCAAGACTGCAAAATATTCCACTGTCGTCCGCTGGACCGGCGAGCACTGGGGACATCTCACCATGGGCAACGGTCCGGAGATGAAGTTTTCCGCTCCGCCCGATGCACAGGGGCATGCAGGGGTTTTAACGCCCGAAGATGCATTTGTGGCGGCCGCGAACACGTGCATTATGTTGATGTTCATATGGGCGGCAGAACGCTTCAAACTGAAGTTGATATCCTATGATTGCCGTGCCGAGGGAACCAAATTGATCGAGATCGACCGTACGGAAATCTTCACCAGCCTGCATTTTAAACCCGTGATCCATGTCGCAACAGGGGGAGAATCAAGAAGTGCTGTTGAAAACCGGGTGCAGCGAGCCATCCAGGCGGCGCAGAAATACAGCCTTGTCGCCAATTCAGTGAAATCAGAGATCGTCGTGGAGCCGGAGATTATCATTGAGGAATGAGCCCGGCCGGCAACACTTCTCCCTGATTCATGCTTTTGTTCCTTGACATGATTGCCGTAGACATTATAGTATTTCGTTATTTGGCGAATCAATGGAGATATGGCAATGGATGATTTCATGGACATAGCCAAGGCTCTCTCCGACCAGAACAGGGTGAGGGTGCTGCTGGTTCTTATGGGAAGGGAGCTTTGCGTCTGCCAGCTTATCGAACTGCTCGGGCTTGCCCCTTCCACCGTGTCAAAACACATGTCCATACTGAAGAACGCCAGGCTTGTAGCATGGCGCAAGGAAGGCCTCTGGATGCACTACAGGCTTCCGGACAAGCCAGCCCCTGAAATACGGAAAGCGATTGACTGGGTCTGCGATTCCCTTAAAGCCAATGAAACAGTAAAGAAAGACAGCGCCCAGCTCAAGAAGATACTGAAAATGGATGTTGAGAAGATTTGCAAAAGACAAAACGGCAGAGCCTGCTGTAAAATTAAAAAGTGATTCTATGACACGGAAATTAAAAATTCTCTTCCTGTGTACCGGGAATTCCTGCCGGAGCCAGATGGCCGAAGGCTGGTGCAGGCATCTGAAAGGCGATATCATAGATGCATATTCCGCAGGAATAGAAACGCACGGACTCAATCCAAATGCAGTAAAGGTTATGGCTGAGGCCGGAGTGGACATTTCAGAACACAGGTCGAAGCACGTTGATGAACTGAAAGGAATCTCCTTCGATTATGTCATCACGGTCTGCGGTCATGCGAATGAGAACTGCCCGCTCTTTCCAGGCAAGACAAAGGTGATCCATATTGGATTCGAGGATCCTCCGAAACTTGCGAAATCCGCAAAATCGGAACAGGAGGCGCTGGAGTGCTATAGGCGCGTGAGAGATCAGATCAGGTATTTTGTCGACAAAATACCTGATAACTTGATGGATATGCATCTATCAACGGAGGGGGGACTTTCCAGTCCGCCAACAGAAGAAATTAATCGCGGGTTGGAAAACCCGCGCTCCGTTGCGAAGAAACACATTTCAGAGCCAAAGAACTCCTTTAACTTCTACAATCCTTACGAAACGGTTGAACGAACCGAACATCACCTTCCTCATCGCCAACAAGGTTCCATATACTATTTTGTATCTTGGCGGATGGCCGATTCAATAGCAAAAGAAAAACTCCTGAAATGGAAGACTGAACGCGATTTCTGGCTTGAATCCCATCCTGAACCATGGGACGATGAAACTGAGAATGAGTTCCATGATCGTTTTTCACGAACAATAGATGAATGGCTTGATGCAGGCGAAGGCTCATGCCTATTGCGAAACCCGCAGATTTCCAAGATTGTCGCCGATTCATTCATGCATTTCAACGGTATAAGATACTCGTTGAAATCTTTTGTAATCATGCCCAACCATGTCCATGTGCTTTTTACAATCATAACCCCATTCAAATTAGAGCAAATCGTGAAGTCATGGAAGGGCTTTACTGCATACAAGATTAATGAGATTTTGAACAAGACTGGAGACTTCTGGCAGGAGGACTACTGGGATAGGATGGTTAGGGGTGAAATGCATTTGAGGAAATGCCATGAATACATATTACAGAATCCAGTAAAAGCACATTTGCATGATGGTCAATATCGAGTCTACGCAACGGAGGGCGGACTTTCCAGTCCGCCAACAGAGGGTAAACGCGGGTTGGAAAACCCGCGCTCCTTTTAGGAGAAAGAATTTTAAATTTCAAAAGGAACTTTTATTATGAATTTCTGTAAAAATAACAAGGAAGCCGTCCGGGAACGGGTCCGCGAATCATATGCGAAGATCGCAAAAAGCGGCGATCTCTGCTGCTGTTCCAGCGGCAAGAAGAAGGAGTTCGAACCTGCGAATTTCGCAAAAGTCATCGGCTATGATCAAAAGGAATTGAAGGATCTCCCTGAAGGCGCGAACATGGGCTTGTCATGCGGAAATCCTACGGCAGTCGCCTCGCTGAAGTCCGGAGAAGTCGTCCTTGATCTTGGCAGCGGCGGCGGGTTCGACGTCTTCATCGCGGCTGAGAAGGTCGGCAGGAAAGGAAAGTCGATAGGCGTTGACATGACTCCGGACATGCTTTCAAAGGCAAGAAGAAATGCCGATGTTTTCGGCAAGAATACAGGATTGAAGAATGTTGAATTCCGACTCGGCGAGATCGAACATCTTCCAGTTGCCGACAATTCCATCGACGTGATAATTTCCAACTGCGTTATCAACCTGTCCCCGGAAAAGCAGCAGGTGTGGAACGAGATGGCGCGGGTCCTTAGGAAAGGTGGACGAGTGGCAGTCTCGGATCTTGCATTGTTGAAGCCCCTGCCCGAGTCCGTGCTGAAATCCGTGAACGCCCTTGTCGGCTGTGTCGCCGGAGCCGTCCTCGTGAAGGAGACGGAGAAGATGGCGAAGAAGGCAGGATTCAAGCAGATAAAATTAATTTTAAAACCCGAGTATATAGAATCAATGTCCGAATGGAATGATCCTTTGTATAAGACAGTCGTTGCAAAACTGCCAAAAGGCAGGAAGCTGAGCGGATACGTGACAAGCCTCTACGTCTCGGCGGAGAAATAGGATTCAAATGAAAAGAGCAATCATAGATTCAAAGAAATGCAAATCGTGCAAGGTGTGCGAAGTCGAAGCCAGGTGTACAATGCATGCCCCTTTCAGGGAATCACCTGAACAGAGTCCGTGGATTGACTTCTACAAATGTTCAGGCTGCATGAAATGCAAGACGATTTGTCCTAACGAGGCCATAAATGAAATAATCCAGCCTTGTAATGGAAAAGGGAAGATGGGCTGGTAGACAGAATTTAGAAACAATAAAAAAGGAGATTAATTATATGGATGAGAATAAAAAGGAAGACGTTAACAAGGTCGAGGAATCTGGATGCGGATGTGCTCAGGGATGCGGATGTGGTCCGAAAGGTTTGAGCACAAAAGTCAAGATAATTGTCTGTCTAGTAGTGCTGATAGCGGCAGGAATCGTCCTAGGTCGCGGATACCTTAAGAAGTCCGCTGAAAGCAAGAATAAGCCGAATGAGGCTTTCGCCGTCACCATCCCTACCAGCAAGACTGTCCCGGCTCAGATTGTGAAGGAGCAGGCAAAAGCAAGCGATAAGAAGCAGGAGAAACCAAAGCTATGGGGTGAGCCTCTGGGTTCCCTGGAATCTCTTAACAAAGTTGCTGGAGATGTTGATGCGGTGTTCATTTTCATATCCGGAAAGGCCGAGGACAAAAATGCAGCAATAACTAAGGAAATTGAAAATGCAGCAGGCAAATTCCAGGCAAAAGGATCAACAATCACCGCTTATACGCTGCTGAACGTTTCAAAAGACTATGAGCAGATAACCAAGCAGGTGCCTGCTCCGTGTGTTCTGGCGATGGTCAAGGGGAAAGGCATGAGTACAGTTTCAGATGATATTACTGAGGCAAAACTGCTTCAGGCTCTGGTTACCGCTTCCAGACCGTCCGGCTGCGGACCGTCTGCCTGTGGCCCTTCCACTCCCGGATGCCCATAAATCGAGGAACAGGAAATGGAATGGATCTTGTCAATTGCCGAATGGTCGAAGACTGCTATTGAACAGTCAGGTGCAAACCCGGTAGCTATACCGCTGGCATTCCTGCTGGGGCTTGCCAGTGCAATAGCGAGCGCATGCTGTACCCTGCCGGTTTTCGGAGCCATAATCGGATATGCGGGTACGCGGGATGCGGCCGACAAGCGTTCGAACCTGCTCACGGCGTTGTTTTTCATGATAGGAACAGTCGTAGCATTGATGATCCTTGGCATTGTTGCAGGCATGATAGGACAGGTCGCCCAGAGTACACTTGGAAAATACTGGAAGGTATTTGCCGGTTTGGCTGCAATAATCTTCGGGCTTGCGACCCTTAAGCTCATTCCATTCAATTTTTCAGTCAAAGGAGACTCCCGCAGTTCAAAGCAGAAACGTGGACTTCTTGCTGTCGCGATGGCAGGCCTAGTTATGGGAGGAGCAGTCAGCGTATGTTCCCTTGGATGCAATCCCGGAATATTCATAATTATTGGTGTGGCTGTATTGCAGGGGTATACCTTCTGGATGCTTGGGGTGCTGCTTGCATATTCGATTGGCTTCAGCCTGCCGCTGGCCGCTCTTGTACTCGGGGTCTCGTTCGGCAAATCAGCATTCAAAGCAGGCAAAATTGAGTTAGGAATCCGTGTCATTGCAGGAATCCTTCTGGTTGGCGCGGGCTTTTATTTCTTAAGTACATTTTAAAAGGGAGAAAATAATATGTCAAAGACTGATGAGAAAAAGAAAAAGGGAGTTCTTTCGGCGATCTGGGAATCGATGACCAAGACAGGGGGCTGTTGTGGAGGAGGAGAAAGCTGCGGTTGCGGCCCGAAGCCCGACAAGGACAAGGCGAAACCCGAAAAGAAAAATGAGAAACAGGATTCCTCGTCCTGCTCGGATTCCTGTCAATGTAAAAAATGACAGGCAGGGTCAAATTAATGGACTGTGATAAAGAAAAGCGGGATGACTCCAAATATAAAGACATTGCGGTTCTAGCGATTGTACCGGTACTTGTCGCATTGCTTATTATTGCGAGCTGGGGTCTTGCCTATTGGGAAATTGGACCTCATTTCATAAATGCCGGTCTTGCGGTCCTCGCTACGGTATTCGGAGGTTTCCAGAGATTTGTTTTCGGGTTCAAGGATATTTTCAACCGCAAGATCACAGTCAATGTCTTTGTCTGCGTAGCGCTGGTTGCGACCCTAGCCATCGGAGAGTTCAGGCCTGCGGCTATCATTGTCTTCATAATGGCGGTCGCCGGCGCGCTGGAGTCCTACACGTTGGACAAGACAAAGAAAAGCATCCTGGCCCTTCTTGATTTCGCCCCTAAGATGGCGACTGTCCGTCGAGACGGAGAAGAGGTAATAGCGCCTGTCTCCGAACTTCAGATTGGGGACATTGTCGTTGTCAAGCCTGGTACGCGAATTCCCGTGGACGGCGTAGTAACTGCCGGAGCAAGCAGTGTCAACCAGGCGCCGATAACGGGTGAATCCATGCCGGTCGAAAAGTTTCCGGGAAGCACTGTGTACAGCGGGACGCTTAACGAGTCGGGGCGGCTCGATGTCCGCACGGAAAAGGTTGGAGAAGGGACAACTCTGGCAAAGATAGTTCATTTGGTGCAGGACGCACAGGGTACTCGTGCGCCTATCCAGAATCTCGCAGACCGTTTCACCACCTGGTTTCTGCCTTTGGTAGTATTCCTTGCGATTCTGGCGTTTTTCATATCAGGAGATGTAAAAGTTGGTGTTTCCGTCCTTCTTGTGGCGTGTCCATGCGCATTCGCCATTGCCACGCCGACAGCGGTGACTGCCGGAGTCTCCAACATGGCCCGGAAAGCAGTGCTCATCAAAGGCGGTATTTTCCTTGAAATTGGACATAAGATAGATCACTTTCTCGTGGACAAAACAGGAACCTTCACTTTTGGCAGGCCCAAGTTAGTGGAAATAATTGCCTTCAACGGAGCGAGAGAAGATGAGGTTCTTCAGATGGCCTGCATTGCCGAGAAATACTCGGAGCATCCTCTGGCGCGGTCAATTTTGTCCGCTGGGAAAGAACGTAAGCTTGCGATACCGGATCCTGAGCATTTCGCGAGTGCAGCCGGAATGGGGGTTGAAGCGAAATGGAACTCCTCGAAGATTCTGGTCGGGAAGAATACTTTTCTAAAAGACGCAGGTGTCCTGCTGGATACCGCTGTTCTTGACAAGGTCGTCCAGCAATCCGAGAAGGGGCGCACCGCAGTCCTGGTGGCTATCAACGACAAAGTAATAGGCACGCTGTCTATCGCCGACGAAATCCGTCCCGAGATTGCGGAAACAATCAGATCTCTAAAGGCACTGGGAGTAAAAAGGATTACCATGCTTACCGGCGATCATCCCCAGGTGGCTGAAGCCGTAGCAAGGGAAATTGGCGTTGATGATTTCCGGGCGGACATGCTTCCCGAACAGAAACAGGATTTTGTAAGGAAGCTACAGGCGGAAGGGCATGTCGTAGGAATGATAGGTGATGGAATCAACGATGCGCCTGCACTCGCATTGGCAGACGTAGGCATCGCCATGGGGGCGGCCGGAACGGACGTTGCGATAGAAACGGCTGATGTGACTCTGATGAATGATAATCTTTCCGGAGTCGCCGATTTTATCTGGATGTCCGGAAAAGTCATGAGGCGGATCAAGTTAAACATCTTTTTCTCCATTTTCTACAATGTTATCGGGTTGACTCTGAGCGTCATAGGGCTGATGACACCAGTCATTGCAGTCATATTCCAGGAGGCAGGCTGTGTGACCGTAGTGTTAAGTTCAACGCTTCTGCTTTGGTCAAGACGGAAAATCATCCAAGCAAATTCTAAAATAGACAAGGAGATAAAAAATGGAAAGTGAAATTGAAGCTGGCAGCCGGCGGAAGCTGACTAATGTATTTGAACGGTATTTGACCCTGTGGGTCGGGCTATGCATGGTCGGAGGCGTCCTTCTTGGGAAGATCGCGCCCCAGATAACAGATTCAATACGGTCAATGGAGTTCGGGAAGAACAGCCAGATAAATTTCCCGATAGCCGTCCTCATCTGGCTGATGATCTATCCGATGATGCTGAAGATTGATTTCAGCAGCATCCTCGATGTCAGGAAAAAGCCAAAGGGACTCCTGATAACTATTTTCGTCAACTGGATCGTAAAACCACTGTCAATGACATTGCTGGCGTGGATATTTTTCAAACTTCTGTTTCTTCCTCTGATTGGGAAGGAACTGGCAGACCAATACATAGCAGGTTGTATCATTCTCGCGGCGGCGCCGTGTACCGCCATGGTTTTCGTGTGGTCTTATCTGACCGACGGGGATCCGGCCTACACCCTTGTCCAGGTTGCGGTGAATGACCTGATAATGCTCTTCGCATTTGTGCCGATTGTCGCCCTTCTTGTAAGCGGCGCAAGCAACCTCATTGTTCCTTATCCGGTTCTGTTCTACAGTGTGATTGCGTTCATTGTGATTCCGCTTTTACTTGGGACCTTGAGCAGGCATTTCCTCATTAAGCAGAAAGGCGCGGAGTGGTTTGAAAAGAAATTCCTTTCGTTCTTCCATCCTGTTACAATCATTGCGCTGCTTGCGACACTTGTCCTGATATTCGCGTTCCAGGCTGAAAACATCACCAGGACCTGGACGCATGTCATCCTCATAGCGATTCCAATTACAATCCAGGTTTATTTCAATTCCACCCTGACGTACGGTCTCATGAAATATTTCAAGGTGCCGCACAACATAGCTTCGCCCGGAGCACTTATAGGGGCAAGCAATTTCTTTGAACTCGCTGTCGCTGTCGCAATAACGCTCTTCGGTGCCAGTTCCGGCGCGGCTCTCGCTACGGTCGTCGGCGTCCTGGTGGAAGTGCCGGTCATGCTCTCCGTCTGCAAGTTCTGCGTGGCGACACGTCCATGGTATGAGCGAGGAACGGGAGGAAGTGCACTGCCGCACCAGGGATGAATGGCATTTTCAGCTTTTCTTTGAGTTCAAACCCAATCATCCAACAATCCAATCACCCGTCTTCCTGCGGGGTGCCCCTTCTTTATTTGTTTGAATACTGGCAATTGCCTTCCAAGGACATTATATTACAACACAAAATGTCGTAAGGGTGTCCAAATCTCTGAAAGCAATTTCCTATGCCTCGGAAAAAGAACATAATCCTGGCGCTTGAAGGCGGTTCCGGAACCGCAAGCCTGGCAAAAAACAAGCTTGCGGAAATAGGAATCACCTGCGAAATATGCGCCGATATCGAGCCGTCGGAAACTGAAACCCAGTACGCGCTCGAGGATCTCGTGGGGAAATCCAGCCAGAGCGATCTTATCCTGGAAACACTGGCCGAAGCTGTTCCCGAACTGATAATCCTGCTCCTCGACACCGAAGGGAAAGTCGTCTATATGAGCGACTACAGGGGGTTCAAGGAGGATCCCATAGGCAAGAAGCAGCACGAGATATTCCGCGCTGAAATCGCCGAAAGGCACATGTCCGGGATAAGGCGTGCCGTTGAAACAGGCGAACCCGTGTTTGACGAGGAGATAATGGCCACCCCGGCTGGAAACATCGTCATAGATGTGAAATTCCTCCCCATCCGGAATTCAAAGGGGGAAGTCCACAGGATACTTGGCATCGTCAGCGACATGACGAAGCACAAGGAGGTGGAACATGAGATACGCCGGCGCAATCTCATAATGCAGGCACTTGCCTTCGCATCTGAAATCTTCCAGGCGGACATCGATCTCGCCGAGTCAATAATGAAGGCCCTGAAGAAACTCGGGGAATCCTCGGATGTCGACCGGGCGTACGTGATGAAGCAATTCAACGAGGACGGCAGGACTTTCTACAGGGTCTGTTTCGAGTGGTGCGCGCCAGGAATAGAGCCCCAGATCAACAAACCATTGCTGCAGCGTCTCGATCCGTCCAACACCATCTTCAAGAGGCACGCGGAAATATTGTCGAGAGGCGACATCGTGTATGGACACACAAGGGACTTCCCTGAAAACGAGCAGGCGCTTCTCAGGGAAAGGGGAATCGGTTCAACGGCAATAGTTCCAATCTTCGAAGGGAAGAACCTCTGGGGCATGCTTGTCTTCGATTCCTGCCAGAAGGAAAGGGACTGGAGCCTGCCGGAACTTGACGTCCTGCGCACCGCCGCGAGCATACTTGGCGCGGCAATACGGAGAAGGACCATGGAGGACGCCCTGATAAACAGCACCAGGCGCTTTGAACAGGTTGCGGAAATCGCAAGGGAGATGATCTGGGAGATGGATGAGAGGGGGCTTTACACCTATGTAAGCAATATTTCAAAGAGCATCCTGGGTTTCGAGCCTGCCGAGATTGTAGGCAAAAAGTATTTTTATGATCTCCATCCTGAAGCGAACAGGGAGGAATTCAAGAATGCCGCGTTCGAGGTGTTCAGGAAGAAGGAGTGCTTCCGGGATCTCCTTAACCCGGCATTGTCCAGGACCGGAAAAATAGTCTGGCTTTCGACAAACGGCGTTCCGATCATCAACGAATCCGGAGAGCTTGTCGGATATAGGGGGTCCGACATCGACATAACCGACCGTTTCCAGGCGGATCAGGAGAGGAAGCTCCTTGAGGAGCAGCTGAGGCAGGTACAGAGGATGGAAAGCATCGGAAGGCTTGTCGGCGGAGTCGCGCATGACTTCAACAACTGCCTGCAGGTGATCCTGGGATTCACCGAGCTCATGCTGATGAAGACGGAAAAGGACACCACCGACTACACAAGCCTCATGGAAATCAAGCAGGCAGGCAAAAGCGCGGTCGACATCACGCACCAGCTCCTTGCGTTCAGCAGGAAGCAGGTCATTGCACCGAAGGTCATGAATCTCAATGAGCTCGTCAAGAACGAGCATAGGATCCTGAAGCGCCTCATAGGCGAGGACATACGCCTTGAAACAAGTATCGAACCGGGACTGTTCAACATTTTCGCCGATTCCGGCAACATGCAGCAGGTCATCATGAATCTTGTCGTGAATTCCAGGGATGCGATGCCCGGAGGAGAAGGAGGAAGGATCACCATCAGGACATCCAACGCGGTATTCTCGAAGAAGGAGGTGCTTCCCGGAAACCAGGTGCGTGAAGGAAGGTTTGCGTGCCTTTCCGTCTCGGACAACGGGACGGGGATGACCAAGGATGTGATGAAAAACATATTCGATCCGTTTTTCACCACCAAGGGGTTGGGAAAGGGCACGGGCCTCGGTCTTTCCGTGGTGCATGGAATAACCGAGCAGCATGAAGGATGGATCCACGTATACAGCGACCTTGGGCATGGCACCGAATTCAAGCTCTACTTTCCCGCAGTGGAATCGGATCAGGACGACAGCCCGGGAAAGAAGATGGGCAGCGTTTGGCAGAAGGGGTCGGGGGAATGCGTCCTCGTCGTGGAGGATGAGTCTGCGGTCAGGAACATCACCTGCAACATATTGAGGCAGTACGGATATGAGGCGTGGGAGGCTTCCGGATGCAATGAGGCGATGTCATTGATGTCAACCTATCCGGCCAAGTTCAAGATTGCGATATGCGATGTTGTAATGCCTGACGGAAACGGAGTTGAACTTGTTGGAAAACTGAATATAATAAACCCGGAGCTCAAAATCCTCCTGACAAGCGGCTATACCGACGAAAAGTCCAGGTGGAAGGAAATCAGCATCAAAGGATACAGGTTCATCTATAAGCCATATCCGCTCGGGGAGCTGCTGAAAGTAGTCCATGAGCTGCTGAACACCCCGAAACAGAACTAGGAAAAAACTATGGTGGCAGATACAGACAGCGTACCTCCGATGAAGTTCACCAAAAGTGAACTTCCAAGAATACTTGTAATCGACGACGAGGAACCCATCAGGAAGATACTGAGGGCCGGACTTTCTGAAAAATACCACGTTGAAACCGCCGCATCAGCAGTGGAGGCCGCCGACAAGATCAACCAGGGCGTATTCAATATTATAATCTGCGACCTCTATATGCCCGAATTCTCCGGCAGGGAATTCTTTGCCGAGTGCAGGAAAGTCATTCCGGAAGTACCGTTCATTATCCTCACCGGCCAGCCGAAGTTCACAGATGCGATAAACTTTGTAAAGGACGGGGCTTTCTACTATCTGACCAAGCCCATCGACTTTTCACTTCTCCATTCATTGGTGGACAAGGCGCTTGCCGAGCAGAAGGTCCTGTTCAATCCGGCCGACACATTCCAAAAATCGGAATTCAGGGGGTACAAGATAATCAAATCGCTCGGAGCCGGCAACTCCGGGACCGTGCTGCTCGGTGAAAAGGATGGGAACTTCTATGCAATAAAAATCCTCAGGAAGGATCTGGATCCTGAGAATTATGCGGTCAGGCTGAAAAGATTCATGCAGGAGTCCGATATCCTCAAGCAGATAAACCATCCAAACATTGTAAAGCTCTTTGAATTCAACCATGACGACAAGACCAACGCACCCTACATCATAATGGAGTACATAAGCGGCAAAGCGCTCTCACTCTACATAAAAGACAAGATTGAACTCGCCTTCGACCAGAAGCTCTATATCATAAACCAGATCGCCTACGCCCTTGATTATGTGCACCAGTGCGGAGTCCTGCACAGGGATGTAAAGCCCGAGAACATCCTCATAACTGAAAACCTCACAGTAAAACTCACTGATTTCGGCATCTGCAAGACTGCCGAGTCAGGAATCACGATGACAGGCGACGTCATGGGTTCTCCGGCATACATGTCTCCGGAAAGCTTTGATTCCGCAAAGACACAGGACCAGCGCTCCGACATCTTCTCGCTGGGAGTGATCTGCTATGAACTTTTCACCGGCGTCAGACCGTTCCAGGGGGACAGCTTCTACCAGCTGCTTGAGTCAATAAGGGAGAAAAAGCCCGAAGCTCCAAGAAAACTCAATCCACAGATCCCAAACTGGCTGCAGGACGTCATGGGCAAGATGCTTGACAAGAATCCCGACAAGAGGTTCGGTACGGCCGCAGAAGTGATGAAGGCCGTAAACTTCTATATCAACGAAGCGAATTCCAACGCAACTGCCGGCAGCATTACCACCCGCATCCTGAAGAGCATGCTCATCATGAACAACGTCTGGAAATGATCCGCGAGCCGGATCCATATACCGGCATATTACAGAATATTTTCACCAGATCCCTTGACAGACCGCAGCATGCATCGTATTATTTGAATATAACAATACCGGAGGATGCCATGATAGCAGATTACGCGAAGGACAGCGACCTCCTGAAAGCCCTGGCTCATCCTGTCCGCCTAAAAATGGTTGAAGGACTGATCCATAACGAATGCAATGTCAACAAGATTGCGGCGAAGCTGAAACTTCCTCAGTCCACGGTTTCCCAGCACCTCTCAATCCTGCGGAACAGAGCCATGGTGCAGGTCAGGAAGGAAGGGCTGAAAACCTGCTACAAGGTCATCAATCCCAAGGTAATTGAGATTGTGATGATCCTAGGCAAATAAGACTGTAACATTATTTTCTGGATGGGAGACATATGAAAAACCGCAGGACAATATTGATGCTGACTTCAGGACTGCTTGTACTGGCGCTCCTGCTTTGGCTCTCCGGCAAATTCTCTTCAAAGATATCTTTGGATGTTCCAAAGCTCAAGGGCAGGGATATTTCCGGGCAGGTTGTTCCTGTACGCCTCGTGAAGATGCCCTTAACTGAGTCTGCAGTAGGAACAGTCCAAGCGGTACATGAGATTGCGATTGCATCCAATTTCCTGGGAACTTCCTCTTTCTTTCTCCTGGGGCAGATCACCGAAGTGAACGTCAAGGCCGGACAGGAAGTCAAGAGGAATGATGTACTACTGAAGCTTGATGACACAAACCCAAGAACCAAGCTCCAGCAGGCGAAGTCAAGCCTGGAGATGGCCGAAGCCGCCTACAAGCAGGCTGTGATAGACGAGAAGAGGATGGGGACATTAGTGAAATCCCAGGCCGTCAGCCAGGGGCAATATGATCTGGCATCGACGAAACTCAAGTCTACTGAAGCTGATTTGAGAAGAATACAGGAAGTTGTTACCGAGTCCCAGTCCATACTCGACTACGCCACCATCCGATCCCCGATTGACGGGATCGTGATAGACAAGAAAGTCAACGTAGGAGATACCGTGTCTCCAGGCCAGACACTTTTGAAGCTCATCGATCCGACCCGCATGCAGATGGTTGCAAGCGTCAGGGAATCGCTTGCGAGCAGGCTCAAGGCAGGGCAGAGTATCGGCGTAAAGATCGACACCTTGAACAAGTTATGCTCAGGCACTATAAGTGAAATCGTACCGGAATCCAGTTCCACAAGCAGGACTTTCCTTGTCAAGGTCACAGGTCCGTGTCCGGCCGGGATATACTCCGGAATGTTCGGGCGCATATTGATTCCCCTCGAAGATGAACAGGTCCTGTTAATCCCCGCCAGGGCTCTAAGGATGTCTGGACAGCTGGAACTGGTCGATGTTGCAGAAAACGGGCAGGAGCTTCGCAGATCCGTAAGGGCCGGCCGGACTTTCGGAGAGGATATTGAAATACTTTCCGGTCTGAAAGAAGGCGAGCAAGTAGTAGTCCCTGCGGTTCCGGAGGACAATTCCAATGCAAGGTGATTCAAAACCTCCCGGGGTGAAGGAACACGGCTTCACTGACAGGATAGTCAGGATCTTCCTGAACTCCAACTTGTCCCTGGTGCTTATCATACTCGCGACAGCAATGGGGTTGGCCGCATTGTATCTGACGCCCAGGGAGGAAGACCCTCAGATAGTTGTCCCCCTCGCCGATGTATATGTGAACTTCCCAGGGCACTCCGCCGCCGAAGTGGAACAGATTGTCACGACACCGCTTGAAAAACTCCTCTACCAGATAGACGGCGTCGAGTACGTCTATTCCATGAGCCGCGAAAACCAGGCTGTCATAACGGTAAGATATTATGTCGGCGAGGACAGGGAACGCAGCCTGGTAAAGCTGTATAAGAAAATCCAGGAAAACCTTGACATAGTTCCACCGGGACAAATTGAATGGGTGATCAAACCCGTTGAAATAGACGATGTTCCGATCATCACACTGACATTGTCCTCCGGAAAATCAGACAACATGACAATACGGCGCGTTGCCGAGGAGATAACCCAGAACCTCGCCGATGTAAAGGATGTCTCACGCACATACGTGGTCGGAGGATCTCCGCGTGTGGTCCAGATATTCATGGATCCTGATCGGATGGCCGGATATCATGTCTCGCCGCTTGAACTGGAAAGCGCAATAAAGGCATCGAACCTGAGGATGACTTCCGGGGATTTCAGGAGCAATGACAATCTTATTCAGATAGAGGCAGGGAACCAGATCCGTGACGCCAGGCAGCTGAAGGAGCTTGTCGTTGGAGTCTTCGTTGATCGTCCAGTCTTCCTCAAGGATGTAGCAGATATAGTGGATGGGCCGGGGGAGATCAGCAGCTATGTCCGTTATGGAAACGGACCCGCGAAAGAATTTACGAAGGAGGAGTTTTTTCCTGGAACATTCCTAGGCGCCGGCCCAGCTTCTGGAAATACCGCCGAAGAGAATATAGTTTCCTCCCCGGCTACAACCATAGCGATAGCCAAGAAAAAAGGCGCCAATGCTGTCTGGGTGGCCGAAGAAGTGCTGAAGAAAGCCGAGCATATCAAGGCAACCATGGTCCCCGAAGACATGGATCTTGTCATAACCCGCAACTATGGCCTGACCGCCGATGAGAAAGTGAATGAACTTGTCTGGGGCTTGACGCTTGCAATCATAATTATCATTGTACTTCTGACTTTCGGACTGGGCTGGAGGGAAGCGCTGATCGTTGCACTGGCGGTGCCGGTGGTTTTCGGTCTTACCCTTGCAGTCAACCTGCTCCTTGGTTTTACCATAAACAGGGTTACGCTTTTCGCGCTCATCCTGGCCCTGGGCCTGCTGGTGGACGATCCGATCGTCGATGTCGAGAACATCACAAGGCATTTCTCCCTGCGCAGGAAGGCGACGCGACGCATAGTGCTGGAGGCCGTCTCCGAGATACGCCCTCCCCTCATAATTGCGACTCTCGCAGTGATTGCGAGTTTCCTGCCAATGTTCTTCATTACCGGGATGATGGGCCCGTACATGCGTCCGATGGCCTTGAATGTCCCTGTGACCATGCTCATGTCGATGCTGGTCGCATTCACGATAACGCCATGGCTTTCCTTCCACCTTCTCAAAAACCACTTTAATTCCGGAGCGGAGGCAGACAACATCACCAGTGATCCACATGATTTCGGCTCGCTCAGGCAGTCGTTGCTATACAGGGTCTTCCATCCCATGATGGAACCTTTGCTGCGTTCCAAGCGCCGTGCATTGGCCTTCCTTGGGATCATGGTATTCCTCACAGTCGCCGCCATGGGACTTGCCGCAGTCCGAAGCGTACCCCTGAAAATGCTCCCTTTCGACAACAAGAACGAACTTCTGCTGGTGCTTGATTTCGACGAAGGCATAACCCTTGAGAGGACGGATGCCGCTGTCCGGGATTTTGAAAGATATCTTTCCACTGTCCCGGAAATATCGGGTTTTACCAGCTATGTCGGTTTGTCTTCACCTATGGACTTCAATGGACTTGTCCGTCATTATTACATAAGAAAAGGCGACAACATTGCGGAAATAAGGATCAACCTGGCAGGAAAGAAGAACCGCTACCAGCAAAGCCATGGAATAGGTCTCCGGATTCGGAACGACCTGCAGAAGATCGCAGAAAGTACCCATGCCAGAATGAAGCTTGTGGAAACTCCGCCCGGGCCTCCGGTCATCGCCAGCATCGTGGCGGAAGTTTACGGACAGCCGTCCAGCAGCTATGAGGATATCCTGCTTGCGTCCGATACTGTGAAAGCACGCCTATCAGCCGAGCCCGGAGTTGTCGATGTCGATGATGTCAGGGAGGCGCCAAGAAGGAAATTCATCTTCATTACCGACCAGGAAAAGGCCGCGATCAACGGCATAAGCACGGAGAAGATCGCTGAAACCTTGAAAATGGTTCTCTCCGGCGCCTCCATTGGGATAGTGCAGAGCAACACGGAGCGAAACCCACTGCTGATAGAACTTAAATTCCCAGTTTCGCAGCGCACTGGAGCCACGGATCTGACTCGCATTTATGTCAAGGGCGAAACCGGACACATGGTCCAGCTCTCTGAACTCGGACGCTGGGAATCTTCTCGCGTCGACCAGCAGATATACCATAAGAACCTGAAGCGGGTCGCATATGTCTTCGCGGAAACCGCTGGACGCCCCCCTGCGGATCTTGTCGTTGATATGCAAAGCGACAGGGTGGAATATGGAGTTACGGCCGGAAAAACCAAAAGGATCACCGAAGGGAACGGATGGATATCTGATGCTTCTCCAAGACCTGTGCCACAACGGACATTCCTGTCCAACGGAAGCGGAATAAAATGGGCGATACCGGAAAAATTCAAGGTCGACTTCGCTGGCGAAGGGGAATGGAAAATAACGCTTGACGTATTCCGGGATCTCGGCCTCGCCTTTGCAGCCGCGCTGATAGGCATCTACATACTTCTTGTCGCCCAGACAGCATCGTTTACAATTCCCGCGGTAATAATGACGGCCATACCGCTTACAATTCTTGGTGTCATGCCCGGATTCTGGCTCCTGAATTTACTCGGCGCGAATTACTCAGGCGGATATCTTGATCCTGTCTATTTCACCGCCACTGGAATGATTGGGATGATCGCACTGTCGGGAATAGTCACGAGAAATTCGATCATATTGGTCGACTTCATACACATGTCCCTTTCCCGCGGCAGAACTCTTCCAGAGGCGATCATGGAAAGCTGCGTTGTGCGCCTGCGTCCGATACTGCTGACCGCCAGCGCGGCGATGTTCGGAGCAATTCCCATCATCATGGATCCGATATTCTCCGGTCTTGCCTGGGCCTTGATCTTCGGACTTTTCGCATCCACCCTTTTCACCCTCTTTGTAATCCCCGTCACCTACTGGCTGATCTATTCGGACAGGACTGGACACGGGATGCCGAAAATTGAGGAGGATTGAGCGGAGACTTCTGAAATCCGACGCCGGGGTAAGATCCATTGTAAAGCGCGCCCAGTGGCAACACTGAGATTGGAACTTCAGACTACAGCTCATGCGCGACCATGAATTCGCGGTAGAGCCTTGCATAGACGCCGTTGATCTTCAGAAGCTGGCGGTGGTTGCCCCTCTCGACAATCCTCCCGCCTTCCAGCACGAGAACCATGTCGGCATTCCTGATCGTGCTCAGCCTGTGGGCCACGACAAAGCTGGTTCTTCCGGCAAGAAGCTTCGCCAGGGCGTTCTGAAGACGCTCCTCGGTAATGGCGTCAACGGAACTTGTCGCCTCGTCAAGCACGAAGATCCTAGGA
>JBAQUG010000576.1:0-5973 GCA_049297395.1 Victivallales bacterium
GCCTTGAACTCCGCACTGAAACGTCTTCTTGTTTTTCCCATCGGTGTAATCCTTTCCTTGTTTTTTCTTAATTTGGATCACACCTTATCCTTTGTCCATTATTGTCCGTTTTTCAGGGTCCACTGTAGGGCAATAATACATGAACATGGGTGGTCAGGCTTATGGATGTTGATAATAATACTTCCTGTTATTCTATTGGGTTTATCTTTATTAGGCAGAAAGATGTTGGGATGGAATGGTTATAAATATAAAAGGCATGAACCCGATGTGCGGATACGCACGGAGGATATTGAAAAGTATGAAGAGGAAAAAGAAAAGGAAGATAAAAGAAGATTCTGGTGGATTATTATATTACTTGTCGTCATTCCTATATTATTAGCAACATTGGAAACCTGTAATCCAAACAAACATAGTGCCGACGATGATGATGCCAACAGAGATATTGATGAAACTCCATTCATTCGACCATAGCCGAATTACGAAACTAATTCCAGAGACTTATCTCAGCCTCTCTGCATACCTGATGAACTTCAGCTTGCTCGCCTTGCTCATCCTGACGTAGAGGTCGAACAGCCTGACGAGTTCACGAGCCTTGTTCTTCTTCATGTAGGCTGTGATTTCATCGAACTCAGGATTTGCCTCGTAGTTTTTGATGTCCATTCCGGAGTCCTGTGCAAGCCTGAGCAGTGCCGGTATGGTTTCTGGACTAGGGTTTCTGGTGGCATTCAGCCAGTTAGAGATTGACTGTTGACAGACACCAAGTTTCTCAGCCATGGCGACCTGAGGCAGAAAAGCCACGTCCATTACTTCCCTGACCAAGCTCGACCAGTTGTATCGCATAGCCATATAGATATTCCTCTGTAGGTAATATAGCAGGTTCTGAATGCACCGGCAACATCACAGCCTGTCACTGGAACCCGCTCAGGATGGCGGAGAAGGTCATTCCTTGCATTTAATGGAGCCGGTCGGCATAAGCGTGGACGCAAGACACAGCCGTGGGAAATGCATGTAGATAATCTTGCTTATCAATAATTTGCAGGCTGTTTCATAACTATCTATCATCTGCCACTTTTATATATATTCTACATGTGCTTGCCACTTTTATTCAAATATTATCGCTCACATCATTTGCTAAAAATA
This sequence comes from Victivallales bacterium, assembly GCA_049297395.1. Classification (GTDB taxonomy): domain Bacteria; phylum Verrucomicrobiota; class Lentisphaeria; order Victivallales; family GWF2-50-93; genus GWF2-50-93. The sequence continues at coordinate 1,141 of JBAQUG010000576.1, forward strand.
ACTCACATCAATTAGAATAAAATTAGAATAAAATTTAACCAAGCAGAAAGGAAGTTTTTATGAAGGTAAACAAAATGCCAACGGATGTGTTATTGCTAGTGCATGGGACATTACAGAGATATGCTCCCAACCTAACGCCTGAATCCCTGATTGATGCCATTGGAAAATACGAGACTGGGAACTCTCAACCTGTAAAACCCGACAAGCTATATTCGCAGAATGAGACCTGTGATATGTATCAATTTACTCGACCTACATTGCTCAAACTTCGTAAGTCTGGAAGGCTCCACGGTATAAAGGTTGGGTCAAGGAAAATAATGTTTTCCCATTCGGAACTTGAGAGGTTCAAGATGGAAAATGCAGAGATTGGAGGTGATGGATGTGACAAGTGAAGGCATTGATATCGATGCAATTGGGATAGTTCATAACGTGATTACAGGCAATGATGGGTTTATTGGCTTCCAGAATAAACGTGACGGTAAGATGCAGAATTTATGCAGTATACCTGTCAGTGAATTAAGAAAATATTTGCCACAGATAATCAGTCAACTGGAGTATGACTCATACATGACGGTAAATAGTTATTATCGTCCTGCGCCCTATCCAAACCAGATAACGGGTCTGCCGGACTTATGGAGGAAGGAAAAGAATCTGCGTTACCTGAATGCATGTTTCGTAGATTTGGATGTAGGTAGACCAGATGACCTGAATCCCGCAAAGCGCATCAAGGATACCGAGGCAATAGGAAAAGTCATAGAATTGTCTGATAACGGAATAATACCACCGCCGAGTATATTCGCACGTTCTGGTAGAGGACTTTATTTATTTTGGCTGTTAATTGGTCAAAACGGGAAGTTGCAAACCGCTTTTCCTAATGAGAGAAGGCTATACAAGGAAGTTAACAAGGAAATCGCCAAGCGACTTGAGAGTCTTGGAGCCGACAAATCTGCACATGATTGCGCAAGAATTTTAAGAGTTCCTAACTCAATCCATACAGGAGCGCACAAGCCTGTAAAATACATGCTTCCCGCTGACGGAAATGCAATCGCATATACGTATACACTTAACGAACTTGCCGGAATACTGCGTATATCACATAGAGAGCGAATAGAGATAGCGACAGCAACTAACTACACTTTAAGAACTGCCATCAATAAGGGTAGCTGCCCATTGCGTAGAAATGGAATAATCAGGAAAGCCAAAAATCGCTTGCAGGATGTCTTGAAGATTGAAAAATATATTGATGGATTCCCGAAGGGCAAACGGAGGAGAAGTCTTTTTTATGTGTGTTATTTCATGCGCTCAGCAGGTTACACGAAGGAAGATGCATTGAAAACGGTTGAATCACTTGCCGGTAATTGCAAACCTGTATTTCCAAGTAATGATGATATACCTGTCGCACGGCTTGTTGATGAGGCTTACTCCGGAAGAGCAGGAATGCAGTTTGTCATGAACAATTCAGTGCTTGCCAAATTCTTCATCGTTGATGATGAAATGGTCGATTTTTTTGACAAGGCAGGTGAACCGCTGAGAAGTATAATTCCGAAGCCTGTAATGGTTAAAAGACAGAGAGTCGGTAAACAAGAATCAATCTTGGTTAGGCGCAGATATATTCTAAATATTATTCAAAATGGTAGTTTTCAAAAAACACCTTCCATACGTGCCATTAGTATGAACTTGCATAACCATGGAATCAATGTCAGCAAAGATACTGTGAACAGGGATGTCGATGCTCTAGTCAAAGAGGGGGTCTTGTCTGAGTGGCGGGGCGCAAACGCCGGAAGACCTTTTTTACAGACTGCCTAAGTTATATTTTCCGGTACTATCCTGTATCATTTCCCATGGCTTATTAGTTACCCTGCATCCCATTGGTGTCGCAATCTGCCCAATCTACCTGACCAACTGACAGTGACACTTCAATTATTCAATCAATGCAATGCCTGATGGTCTCAAGAACCATGCCAATCAATCTCTCTCTCCCTAATATACAAAGAAAATGAGACAATTGTTTTTATGTGCTTATAGAAGATTTCCAATACTATTGCAGTTCTAGACAAACTAAGTTCTAGTACAAAGACGGGTCTTGAGGAACCTAAAATCTCGCCTAATAACTCCATGGTCATGATTATGGCAGTCTGACGTTAGACCAGTTCTTTGTCGTTAGGACTGCCGAGAACTCAACGGAAACAGGTCTCCAGTGCATGTTTCAGGTTCCAGAGGGTAAAAGCCGGAGCTGATTCGAGCAAGATGCTGAATTTGGCGTGGTTCCGTTGAATTACGATTATGAAGGCAGTACAGGAGTACTGGACACATCTGGCTTATCGCTCTGCGATATTATAGCGAGAATCTGCTTTTCTCTGTCCGTAGTCTCTACTCCAGTAAGTAGTGCTTGAATTTCCTTTAACTTGTCAAGAGGGGATTTTTCCTTTGGCAATTTAGGATTTGCCATGGGCAGGCTGTTTATTGCTGTTTTCAGGGTGTCGGTGCCGATATGGGTATAATGTCTGGTCATTGCAGGTGAACCATGTCCTACTATTGATTGGACGATTGCCATTGGTATGCCGGCATTGGCGCAGAATGAAACAAAACTATGTCGAAAAGAATGGAATCCATATATACAGGAAGAGCGCAATCGCTGTTCCTTCCCTTTAATTTTCTGAGTCGTGCTGAATCCGCATTTCTGCAGAACTTCTATTGCGTCTTTTCTGACCCCGTCAGGATTGTATAAGTATCTTTTTGCTATATTGGGCAGAACGTATCCTGAATCATCTTTCCACTTCTCGGCTTCTCTGAGTTCAATACTCAATTGTGAATGTATTGGTATTTGAACAATTTTCGATGTTTTCATTGGTACGACTGCAATAAGGTTTCTATCAAAATTAACCGACTCCCATTTCAGAATTGCGCAATCGCCTTCTCTCATTCCAGTCATGCATCCAAGGTAAAAGAGTACTCTCATTTCATCTTTGAACATTATTTTAATATTTTTATCTGGGTCTCTGAATGCACCCAAGATGGCTAAAGCCTGTTTCTCTGTAAATTCATGGCGTGAAATTTGCACGACATCTCTTCTTGCAATTACCTCTTTTCTAAAAGGATTTTTTTCAACACCGGCTTTTTCCTGTAATACCTTAAAGACTAATCTCAATGCCTGAACATGTGCATTAAGAGTGCGACCAGAACGAGTACCAATAATTTTCTTTCCCTTTTTCACGGGCGTGGCTAGATGATTGAAATACGAGCGAGACGTGTCGTCATCGACTTGTGAAAGAAAGAGGAGATTGGGATGGTTGCTTGTCAGCCATTTGTTGAAGAGTTCCCAGTACTGGAAATATCTTAGCGTTGTTGATTCTCCAGAGTCAGGGCGACTGGCTTCATTCATAAAGGATTCCCAGACATCAGTAATGGCGAGTTTATTCTGTGTTCCTAGTCGTCTTGCCTCTCCAATGTGAAAGGCGAGGGTCTCTTTCTTTTTCGCTTCTAGTATCGGCAGATATTTTTGTGCTTCTTTTTCGGCAACATCAAAGTCAGTTACGCCAAGTGATATCTGCTTCACCTTGCCGTTTGTCATCATGCGAAGATTATATGTTCCTCTGACCTTAACCAGATACCCAGAACCCTTTTTTCGATAAGGCTTCTTGTTCTTTTTCATGTGGACTGCTACCTTTGATTATCATCTGTTTCCATTACTTTACAGAGAGATAGACTAAAAGCAATGGATTAGTGAATCATTAGTGAACATAAATATCAATAATGAGTTCAATAGCAGGTGACTCTTAATCACAAGGTCGATGGTTCAAGTCCATCCAGGCGCACCACCCTTCGCCTAAGGCGTCTTTGTTATACCAGCCGGGGATTCGTTCACTCTTCTTCCGCTTCCGCTTTGTCTTTGACGCCATCTCCGTCGTCCTTCTTATCCTTGCCGAGTTTCTTGTTGAAGCTTTCCATCGCCTCGGCCTCAGGCGAGAGCGCCAGTGATTCAACCTTGTATTCCTTGAGGGCGAAACTCATCATGTCGGTTGATGCCTGCAGTGCGGTGGGGCCGGGTTCCTTTGTCCATTGTGCCTTGACATCGTTGTTCTGCACCGTGGACACTTCCATGTCATATCCGAATCTTCCATCTCCGCCGATGCGTTTAGTCTTGAACTCCGGACTTTTAGGGAGCTCCATTTCGCTCTTCCAGAAACCCAGCATCCGCAGATATACTTTCGAACCGGTGGTTGGAATACCTTCTCCGGGCGGGTAGAATGTCGAATAGAATCCGACAACTCTGTTCTGGTTGTCGACCGCAACCGATATGGATTCAATGCTGAAACCTTTCGTTCTTTTCTTGAGGATTTCATCTACATATGTGTAGATCTTTCCTTCAACGCCGAAATCCTTCGGGATTGGCTTCGGCTCAGCCTCCTTGACAAGTTTTATTTCTGTGAATTCCCTGTCGATCTTCTCGAATACTCCAAGTGGGGCTGTCTTTGATATCCCATAGCTTTTGCCGGTCATTGAACTGTATATAAGGAATCCGATGACAAGAATTGCAATAGGGAAGACCACGAGTTTGATGATCGGGACGATCTTCTGCATGGTGCTCGGTCCCTGGTCTTCGGAGGATTCATCATCAGCTGGAGCCTTTATCTTTTTGCCAGTGTTGAAATTGTAGCCGCAGCCCACGCAGATTATCGCATCCGGTGTGGCGAGAGCCTTGCAGAAAGGACATTCCTTGATGTCGCCTCCGTCTGCCGCGGCCGGCGGTATTGCAAGTTTCTTGCCGCACTTGCAGGCAAGCTCCTTGCCGCCATGGGCGTTCTCGAACTTGTATTTTTCCCTGCAGTCAGG
>JBAQUG010000577.1:0-31406 GCA_049297395.1 Victivallales bacterium
GGTCGGGTCATTCCGCGCTGTACGTGACAACGTACTGGACTTCTTATATACTGAAGCACCTCATGAATGGATGAGGAATGGCGGTGCCTGGCAGGTGATAAACCGTTTCCAGTGCGATCCCCGCTGGTCGCATATGAACGGACAGTCCGCCAGCGACCTCGCTTCTTTCTGGTCCAAATACCAGATAGAGGGTGATTTCTGCATTGAGATGTATGCTGGAATGCGCCATGGAGACTGGTATCAGCGTGTCGGGGATCTGAACCTGACTGTGATGAACAAGACGGTAATCCCGTCTGACGGCTACACGTTTATCTGCAGCGGATGGGATCCGGATTACAGCCAGTCAAAATCCCGTCTGTTCCGCAACGGAAAACTGATTGCGGAAAGCGACAAATACCTTACGCCAAGGCTGCGCGATGGAAATGTCAGGAAGTATTTCGACACGCTGCTAGGCAGGGATCGCGATGTGCATGGGGCCTGGTATTATATAAAGGCCAGGCGCATCGGTGATTTGATCGAATACTATTTCGACGATGAGAAGATTTTTTCATTCAAAGACAATGAACCTCTGGAAAAAGGTGGATTCGGAATATGGACTTTCATGAATTCCATGATGGTCGCAAGAGTCAAGGTTGCCGCAGGCAAGATAACTCCAAAGTATTTTCCATTTGCAGAAACCGATGCCGTTGTTACGGCCATGGCAAAAGCCAGTATCACTGTCCCTGAGAAGCCCTCACTCCTGGTGAACGGCCTTCCTGCGAATCTAATGACTTCCGGCTCATGGCGGCAGATCGATTCAGCCGGTGCTCCAAGAGTGGATTTCTCCCAGGATTCATTTACGGTCAAAAATATCCTTGGGGGTGGAAAATTTGCGGCGGAAGCAAAAGGCCTGCAGTATCCTGAGAGAAGTATTTCCGCCTGGACATGCGAGATCAAGCGAACTGAGAATGCCGAATTCAATTTCCATTTTGAACTTGGCAGGCTGAGTCCCGAAGGGGTTTACACGACGCTGCAGCGCTATTTCTATCAGATTTCCGGAACAGATTATTCCAGGGGACTGTTCCAGCTTGTCGGCAGTACCGGGGAAATCAAGCCTGTAAAATTCCAGCAGTTGGATTCAAGTGAGAACTGGACCCGTGTGTGGTTTCCGCTTCCTTATATATTGCAGAAATTTGGCGCCTCAAATGATCTTGTCTGGAAAGTCGTTGGTTTCGGAAACTACGAGCCCAGCGATATTGTCCAGGGCTTGAAAGGGAATGGGCCCGATGAAGCTTATGCCATAAGGAATTTCTGTCCTGTCTTCTACCAGGCTCCAAATGTGGAATGCAAAAGCCCTGCCCAGCCTGGTTACACATATCAGCTGCTGCTTGATGGCACGGCGATCAAGTCAGACAGCCTTGAGGAATTCAATAGAAGCTTGAAAGGTATTGTACGCCCAGGTATTGTCGGAGGCAGACTCTCAATAGCAGGCAAAAGCGATCAGGGCGATCTTATGTGGGCCATGCCTGAAGATGAAGGCAATTGGAAATGCAGCTGGGATGATGGAAAACCTAATTCTGTTATTATCACCACCGATGCGAACTACCGGTATCTGAACAATGACAAGCTGACGGTCAAGATTCAGGGCGTTGAGCTGCCCGTGGAAGAAATTGGAATCAACAAGTTCAGGATATCCCTTTTGGAAAGAATGGATGACGCTTTAAGAAAACTGTTGCAGGATGATGTCCTGAACTTGGAAATACTGAAGGGCGATAAGAGCAGGAACATTGCATTGTCCTGGAATGACTGTACTGCAGTTGCACCTCCTCTCCTGGCAAAGCTTGACGGTATAACACCCTTTTTCCAGTCATTTGAAAATACGGAACTCAGAAACAGGGTTGGTTTTGATCCTGGTAGAATGAAGTTCACATGGGACAAGGACCGGAATAACAGCTGTCTTATTGTCTCCAACAAGCTTGGTGGTCAGAGACTGAGGACTGAGTTCAATGCAGGCCTGTCGATTGCACAGTATCCGATCATCCAGTTCATGTACAACGCGGATCCCATGGGACAGATAAGCCTGAACCTGCGGGATAATGCTCTGGCTAGCCTGAACGAGCCCCATATGGCCGCGCAGAAGGTGCGTTTCGGGACTGAGCTGGCAAAGGATGGCAAGTGGCATTCCTGGACCGGCTTCGCATCCGATGCGTTCGGCAAAAATACGTATTCCCCTTCAATCTTCAAGCTTTCCCGTATCGTTTTTGGTTCATTTCAAAAAGAAGATCAGACAGGAAGAAACAGCCAGCTCCTTCTTGACGATGTTGTCTGTGGACCAGCGGTAAGGCAGGCAGAACAGCTCGTCTTCACACCATATTATTATGACAGGAAGGAAGGAGTCAAAGTCTTTACCGCGATCATTCCGGGAGAAAAATCTTTCTTTGCCTTGGACGGGGATGCAAAGAAAAAAATAAACTGGAAGGAGATAAGGAACAATGAAAGGCATGTCCCCGACCTGGGCAATGCCGCAGAGGGAGTGTATCAGATATTGCTGAAGGCCATAAGCCAGGACGGACGCGAATCCCAGGTCACGTCAATTCCTTTCCTATATGACAGGACTCCCGAATCTGCGAATTTCGCATTCAAGGCTACCGATGAACCTGATTTCAACGGATCCTATGTGCGGATAGAGTGGCAGAACAACAATGGAGCTCCTATGAATCCAGAAGCCATTACGACTGCGTTCGGCGGCGGAAAGACTGCAATTGATACGCAGTTCAGCAGGATAGAGCACCGTCAGAACGCTGAAATCATTGACATAGACTGGCCGTATGTGCTCAGATCTTTCATTGACAAGATGAAGGATGGCGACAGAGGGGAACTGCTTGTTTCCGGACTTGAAGACGGTGCAGGCAATAAAACAGCGGATCTGCACATCCCGATTAAAATCAATTATGCCGGGGACAAGCTGCCTCCGACCTATCTGAAGCCACCGCTGCCGGATAATATCCTTTTCCGACTCGATCCCGTACTGGCCAAAAATGATCAGCTGCCTGTACAGTTGAAGGACGTCAAGAGTAAAATATGCAGGGAAGAGCCTTGTGCATTTATCAGGCTTTCCGGGACGAACGGCAACGGAGCCTTCACCTTTGTCTCAAGCAAGAGGAAAAAAGTATCTACAATCGGCATAGAGTCGTATCTGGCTATGAGATTGCGGTTCCCGCATCCTGAAATTCCCAAAACAGCCGCGCTCACACTTGATATCAAGTTTGAAGAAAACAAAACCGTCCGGGTCAACCTTCTGAATGGCAAGATAGCGGATGGCGGGAAAATCGCAAAAGTCCTTGACATTAAAAATAACGGCTGGCAGGATTTCCTCATTGATCTGAAAGAGCTGTTCATCAAGAGATTCGGTGAAAAGGAATATAAGCAGAAGCTGCACGTCAAGGATATCAGCTTAATCGCCAAAGACCTGAATTCAGCGGACCTGTATGATCTCAGCGTCCTGACGGTCTTTGAGGATTTTGAGCCCGAAGACAAGCTGGAGCTTAATGCCTATGACCAGAGCGGCATCGGTGTCCTGAGCTGGAAGCTGACCGATGCCGCCGGAAATCTTATAAATAATGGCAACTGCGACGGCAGGGCATTTGCCATGAGCCAGCTGGAACCTTCCGACGCGCTGCGATGGCTTGAATTGTCATTCAGCGACAAGGCCGGGAATAAGGCATTGCCTGTCATCTATCCCATAATCTATAGGAAACAAGAGCAGAAATGATTACAAAAGTCACATTGCCTAAATTTGACGCGAATATGAATGAGGGCACTATTGGAAAATGGTTAGTCGCCGAAGGAGACTTTGTTTCCGTGGGCGGACCTCTGGTCGAGATCATCACCGACAAGACAGTTTTTGAGTTTGAATCCCCCAAGTCCGGCGTCTTGAGGAAGATCACTGCGCCGGAGAACAGCGTCATTCCTCCAGGATATGTCCTTGCCCTGATCGGCAAACCCGAAGATAAACTGCCTGAAGTGGAGGAATATAATCGCGGTCTGATGGAATCATATATGAAGGAAAAGGCGGTGCCTCTCAAAAAGGGGAACAGCATCAAATGGAAAGATTCCGTAAGCCCGGGCAAAAGCAAAGTGAGGGCAACTCCTTCAGCCAAGCGTATGGCCCTCGAACATCAGCTTGACTTGCCGGAAATCCAAGCCATGTTTGAAGTGGAAGTCGTCAATGAAAAAACAGTCATGCAGTTTCTGGAGAAGAAGGGATTGAACAAATGAAAGATCGCGTCGCATTAGTCACCGGAGGTTCCCGCGGCATCGGAAAGGCCATCGCCATCGAATTGGGAAGGGCAGGCGCGAAAGTCGCAATATGCTACAATCAGAACGAGGCTTTGGCCGCCAATGTAATATCGGAAATAAATGACAATGGCGGAACCGCCAAGGCCTTCAAGGCGGATGTCGGCAAAGGTGAAGAGCTCACCGCCCTTTTTAAATCAGTCAAGGAATCCTTCGGTCCGGTCGAAATCCTGGTGAACAATGCCGGAATCATCAGGCAATGCCCGATCGCATTGCTGTCGGAGCAGGAATGGGATGAAGTGGTCGACACCAACCTTAAAGGGACTTTCTCCTGCACCCGCCTTGCTGTGCGCGACATGATGCGCGCCAAATGGGGAAGGATAATTATTATCTCATCCGATGCGGGCCGCCTGGGCGAGGCCATGGGCTCACATTACGCCGCGTCAAAGGCAGGAGCCATAGGATTTGCGAAATCCGCAGCCCGGGAACTTGCACCATACAACATCACCGTCAACGCCGTAACTCCGGGATACATAGAAACCGACATGACTGCTGGAGCAGATGAGGCGATCCGGAAAAAACAGCTCGATTCCATTCCCGCAAGAAAGATGGGCGCTCCGCAGGATATTGCCTGGCTGGTCGCATTTCTCGCCGGAGAAACTGGCCGGTATATCACAGGCCAGACAATTTCCGTAGACGGTGGACTGTTCATGTGACAATAAATATTCTGAGCCCCGTACTTTCGAATATTTACTCCAAATACAAGGTTTATCTTCTTGCAGTGAACGACTATGATCACCTGCTGGAAAAATTGCCTCGCAATTTTTTCCGGCCAGTGTGAATCAACTTGTTGGCATTTTTTTTAGGAGAAAATCTTGCCAGGGGATGTCCACATTTCTTCTGGTGCGATTTGAAGTCTTTACAGATCGCATCCAGATCATAGTTGAAACGCTTCGCATGAGCATCCCTTGTTCTGCGCACTTCTTCGACGATAGGATCTATCATGTTTCATCTCCCATAAATTCGTCGGGAGAGCATATCTCCGGACATGCAAACCCATTGTTTTCTATTATCTGTCTTACCATCATTCGTGTAAAAGGATTGTTAATATGACTAAAATTCCAAGTGACAATCACATCCATTCCATGCTTTGCCGCAACAGCAATATGAAATGCATCTTCAATGAATTTTTCAGGGACAGCACGTCCCTGAATCAACTTCTTGGCCAATGTCTTGACATGATCGTCAATTTCGATGACAGGAATGCCTGACAATGCCTCCAGTCGCATTTTCGCCTGGGTTTCGTTACCGTCGGCAGCTTCTTGTACCACAATGTCTGAAATGAAGACGTCATAATTCCTGATAGATTCCCAAAAGTCTCTTGTAGCCGCCTGGTGCCCGGCAACTACAACATCTTTGGATGGGCGTGAAACCAAGTAGCTGACTACGCTTGTCTCGATATATATTTTCCGCTTCATCTATGGTACCGTTCTCCCTCATTTCCGCCCAGACACGTTTTCATAGGCCTTAATAAGATAATCTTTCAACTCTCCTATTGCTTGAGCATCCGGATTAAGCGGTTTGAACAAAGCCTCGTTAAAGCTACTATCATATCGTTGATATTCCCAAGTCTTGCCTTGAAATTGCTTTGCGGTCTTTTCGGGGATTTTTAGTTTAACATTCCAAGTCGAGTTGCTGGCCCAATGCACACTGAAAACCACTCGAGTACCAAGCTTAAACCCTGTGTAGCATTTATTCAGGTTATAAGGTAAGTCCCAGTCATGCTTTTTACTGAAGGAATTGATTGCTTCCACCATATTCTTGAACTGTATAGTTGCATCCTTGTCATGATCAGCTTTGTAGGTTTCCCAGCTCCAATCTCCAAGGACCTTAGCAACTCCCGACCTGTTTGATGGCTGGGTGTTCAGAACATCCACGAGAAGCAGATCATTGTTTTCATAAGAATACCGACGAACCTGATATAACTCCACCTTATATCCAAGCTTGGATGCCATATTGGGCACGGTGTTCCTAAAGGACGGGGCTACGAGGATTATTCTTAGTTCAAATCTATCCCAGTCAATTTGAATACTGTCCGGCTTCGACTTGCTCTGAAGCCATATCGCTTTCAGAGAATCAGGGTAAGACTCTGCCCACACCGCATAACCGAGAGCCTGAGGCAATATGTTCTCATCTGCCTCAACATTCTTAACTTCTATGATACATATCCGCGAGTCTTGATCTACGCCAATCATATCCGCAATGCCCTGCTTAGACCCAGTTCGTATTTGGCGATGAATGATATTTATGTCGCCACCCAGCACTTCTTGGTTTTCAAAAATGTATTGCTCAAATTCGGTTTCAGACTTGAATGGTTTCGACTCCAAGGCAATTATGCTGTTCTTGGTCTTCCAATAGAGATTTGTCATAGATGCGCTCCCTCACTTCTTAAATTTACCTGAAATATTGTCTGGGATTTACTGACCCAACAAGTTATTATACCGTTTTCTGGTTAGCATTCACCACGTATGAAATCTACGTTGATTTTTGTGGATTTACAAGAAAAAATGCGTTTCCCCATAGATTTCCCCTTTTTATTGTGGTTTAATATGTCATTGAGAAGCCCGCTTGATTTGTAAGAGTGTAAATATTCACTTAAGGACGTGGTCCGATGAATATTTACGATTGGAGTATTCATGTCCGAAATGCCCAAACGCATTGCAGTTACCGGAATGGGATTGGTTTCCCCTTTGGGAAATGACGTCCAGACCTTCTGGAGCGCCTTGTGCGCTGGCAAGGACGGATTAGGACCGATCACCCGCTGCAACCTTTCCGATTTTCCTGTCCAGCAGGGAGGAGAAGTTTCCGAGATACATTTACCGCCCGAACTCCTGTCAAGGCTATCCACCCATGACCGTTCCCAGCATATGGTTGTCGCCGCCGTCAAACAGGCCGTTGATCAGGCAGGCTTGTCTGTTAATGTAGCACAGGCATCTTGCCTGTGTAAAAATCATGAAGAAGCAGGAAGTGCCGGCAAGATGCCGGCGCTCCATAGTAAAGTCGCAGTAGTTTTATCCACCAACTTTGCGTCAGCCGGAACACTCGATGGAGATCTCGGACTCGACACTCCCTGGACCAAAGGCAACCTGGGGTTTGGAACAGCCTCCGATCTTGTAGCCGATATCTGGAATCTGTCAGGACCGAGAGCGACACTGTCATTGTCCTGTTCCTCAGGAGCAGCAGCCATTGGATATGGCGCTGACTTGATCCGGAGCGGCCGCGCAGATTATGTGATCGCCGGAGGATATGACGCCATCAGCCGCTTTGCCTGGGCGGGACTCAGCCTTTTGAGGACGATGACAGACGACAAGCTGCGTCCGTTTGACAAGAACCGTTCCGGCACGCTTTTTTCTGAGGGTGCGGGAATAGTAGTTCTAGAATCCTACGAATCTGCCAAGCTGCGGAATTCGCAGATCCTGGCTGAACTCTGCGGATTTGGCTTCAACAACAATGCATATCATATGACCGCCCCTTCGAAAGACGGACAAGGGATTGCGGATACGATGGCGATGGCATTGAAGGAAGCAGGGATAGGCCCGGACATGGTCGATCATGTCAACACGCACGGCACCGGAACACAGCTGAATGATTCGACTGAGACTGCGGCAATCAAGCATGTGCTGGGGAAGCACGCCTATGATGTGCCGGTAACAAGCATCAAGTCCATGATCGGACATCTGATGGGTGCCGCTGGCAGCGTGGAGGCGATTGCATCAATCCTGACCATCCTCAACGGCAGGATACCTCCGACAATAAATTTGACGACGCCGGATCCGGAATGCGATCTGCTGATGCCTACCACTGGAGCTCTTGAAGCGGATGTTGAGGTCGTGATTTCCAACTCCTCAGGAATAGGAGGAAACAATGTATCGCTGGTATTCCGTCGCGCCGGGGAGGTAAAACCATGAGACGCGTGGTAATAACAGCAGCAGGACCGGTGACCGCAATCGGCATCGGGCAGGAATGCTTTACGGAAGGCATCCTTGAAGGCGGCAGCGGGATCATGGAGATCGCCGCGTTCGAACATGAAAAATATGATGCCCACCTTGCCGCCGCAGTCGAGGATTTCGAAGTCAAGGATTTCCTGCCGACACCTAAGAACTATCTTGACAGGAATACTGAATTGTCATTCGGCGCCTTCAGCCTGGCTCTCAAGGCAAGCGGAATCGACCTTGCAAAAACTGACAAGTCGGAGCTGGCATTGATCTGGAGCACCGCTTTCGGCGGAACCGATACGATGAACCTATTCTACTCCGATGTCCAGAAAAAAGGTCCGAGATTCGGAAAACCCATACTGTTCCCGCACACCTATTCCAATACGGCAATAAGCATGCTGAGCATTGAATATAAGCTGAATGGTCCGCATATGAACTTCGTTTCCGGCTGGACTGCATCAGGACAGGCTCTGGCCTACGGGTATGACCTGGTCGCCTCTGGCCGCGTTCCAGTCGCATTTGTCGGAGGAGCCGAATCCTTCAATGAGACAATTTTCCGCTTCTGCTGTTCGCGAAAAATTCTCTTATCATCTTCCAAGGAAAATGCGTACATGTCCTTTGACGGTGCTGCGGACGGTACAATTATGGGGGAGGGGGCAGGGATGCTCGTGCTGGAGGATATGGATCATGCTTTGAAGCGCGGAGCGAATATTCTTGCTGAAATTACTGGTGCCGGGATCGCAGGCAGCCCTGGAGCTTTGAAAGGCACTGCCGTGGAAGACGCCATGTCAAAGGCGATTGGGAACCTCAACCCCTGTGATGTTGATTGCGTACTCGCCAGCGCCAACGGTATTCAGCATATGGACAAGGCAGAATCAGCAGCAATTCAAAAAGTCTTCGGCGTCAATAGGCTGACAACTACCATAAAACCTTTGATCGGCGAGACGTTCGGTGCCGCCGGAATCCTGCAGTTGCACGCGGCTTTAAGCATATTGGATAAGCAGTTTGTCCCTGGAGTCAAGATAGCTTCAAGGGTTCCTGAAGCAGAAAAACTGCAGATTCCTGCTGAGGGATGTTCGAAAAACATAAGAACTGTCCTGCTGAACAATCTGGATCCGAATGGCAATGCCGTCAGCCTGGTGATAAGGAAAATTTAGCGGTATCCCGATAAAGGTAGGGCGCGTTCTCCGTAACGCGCCGTCTCAAGATCGGACACCTCGGAGAGGCGTCCCTACCTTCGAATACTAAGGATTTACATTTTTTGGAAATTGGAATTAACGAACGCGTCAGCGTTCCCGGGAGTGCGGTGACAAAGTCACCGCTAGCGCAGACTTTGTCTGCGCACTCCGCCGGATGCCTTCGGCATCGTAATACACTACAAGCCCAGTATATGGAATGAAGTACTTGATTTGAGGCAATATCAAAACTAACTTTTGACTTGTTAGGATATGAATCCAAGGTAAACCATATGAGTAACAATAACAAATTAATAGATGACTACACGACGATGCTCCTTATCCGTTGTTTCGAAGAGACGGTGGATGAGCTGTTCACCACCGGTGTTGTTGCCGGAACCGTCCACACATGCGTCGGACAGGAGGCTGTTGCCGTCGGTGTTTCCAGCGCCCTGCATAAAACTGATGTCGTCACCAGCAATCACCGCGGGCATGGACATTTCATCGCCAGAGGCGGGGACATAAGGCGGATGATGGCGGAGATGTTCGGGAAGGTTGATGGTTATTCTGGAGGCCGCGGCGGCAGTCAGCTGATGGCCGACTACAGCCTGGGTTTCATGGGCGGGAACGGAATTGTCGGCGGCAGCATTCCTCTGGCAGCCGGAATGGCACTGAGGTTCAAACAGCAGAAAAAATCAAATATCGCCGCCTGCTTTATGGGAGACGGATCATTCAACCAGGGGACATTCCATGAGACCTTGAATATGGCGGTCCTTTGGAAACTGCCGGTTCTTTTCCTATGTGAAAACAACCTCTATGCAATGTCCACGCCGGTTGCGGAAGGGAATGGAAATACGGATTTCGCAGTAAGGGCGGCAAGCTATGGAATGCCGGGTGTAAGCATCGATGGCAATGATTATTTCGCGGTCAGGGATACAGTCAGCGGATATGCCGGACTTGCCAGAAGCGGGGAAGGTCCGGCTTTCATTGAATTCAAAACATACCGGTTTTCCGGACATTCCCGCGGCGATCAGCGCCTTTATCGGACCCGTGAGGAGGAAAATTCGTGGAAGATGAAAGGCCCGTTGCGCCGCATGAAGAAGTCTCTGATCGAGAAAGGCATCTTGACGGACAGAGAAGACCGTGAGATTAAAAAGGCGGTCAGGAAAAAAGTCCAGGAAGCCGTAAAGTTCTCAAAGGCCAGCCCGTATCCCGGGAAGGAAACGCTTCTCGAAGGAGTCTACGCATGACAAAATTAAGCTACAGCGAGGCCATACGCCAGGCGATGACAGACTGCATGAAGCAGGATCCTGACGTGTTCCTGATGGGAGAGGACATAGGCGTCTACGGCGGAGCGTTCGGAGTGAGCCGTGGAATGCTGGACCAGTTCGGGCCGCAACGCATAATAAATACTCCGCTGTCCGAGGGAAGTTTTGTCGGAATGGCGATTGGCGCTGCTCTCATGGGCGCAAGGCCTATCGTTGAAATCATGTTCATGGACTTCATAACCCTGGCCGTGGACCAGCTCGTCAACCAGGCGGCGAAACTCCACTATGTCTATGGGAAGCAGGCAAGGTGTCCGCTGGTCATCCGCGCGGTCGGAGGTGCAGGCCGGAATTACGGGCCGACCCATTCACAGAACCTGGAAGCGTGGTTCTGCCATACGCCCGGACTGAAAGTTGTTGCCCCAGCTTCCGTGGAGGATGCCTATAACATGATGAAGGCTGCGATCTACGATGACAATCCCGTGATATTCCTTGAGCATAAACTTCTATATCCCATAAAAGAAGATTGCATCCTGGAGCCCGGAAAAACCAAACTGCCCGGTCCGGTACGCCTGCAGCAGGGCGGCGATGTGACCATCGTGTCCTATTCGTATATGACCTTTGAGGCCCAGATGGCGGCCCATATCCTGGAGAAGCAGGGGATTGCGGTTGACCTGATCGACTTGAGAACCCTTCATCCGCTGGACGAAACCATCATCCTGGAGTCGGTGAAGAATACTGGAAAGGTGCTGATCGTGGCGGAAGAACCACGGTCTTGCGGAATTTCCGCCGAGATCGCATCCCGTATCTTTGAACAGGCATATGAATATATTGATGCTCCTGTCCGCAGGCTGACTCTGCCGGACGTGCCGGTGTCAGCAAGTCCTTCCCTGGAAAAGGCGGCCATGCCGGACCGCGCGGCAATCGTGCGTGCAGTTCACGAGCTGTGTTCGAAGACATAATTAAGTTGACAGGATAACTGGATTGGCAGGATATATTGAATTAAGAAAATCATATAAATCCTGTAATCCTGTCTAAAAAATAAAATTTTCTTTAGTGGAGCAATAAATGGATGGACTGCCGAAAATATCCGTGGTGATCCTCTCGCACAACAAGATGGATTATACCCGGACATGCATCCACAGCCTGCTGGCCTCCGACTATCCAAGCTGGGAACTCGTGATAATAGACAATGGTTCAACGGACGGCACCGCCGAATGGCTGAAGAAATTCCGCGATGAGGCCGAAAACAAAAATGTCCATGTGAAATTGATATTCAACTCCGGCAATATCGGCTGTTCGACAGCCAGGAACCAGGGGATTGAAGCCGCAGCCGGTGAGATGATCGCATTTTGCGACAATGATATCGCCCTGCGGAACCGCAGCTGGCTGAAAGTCATGGCTGAAGATTTGCAGGCCCCTGATGTCGGCATGGTCGGACCGAAAATCATCTATCCTTTTGAACCATATGATATTCAATGCGCCGGAGCCGCCGTCACCAGGTCCGGACGCATTCAATTCATCGGCCGCGGCGAGGGGAGAAAGGATCCGGCCTACAATGTCCGCAGGGAAGTGCAGTGCCTGATAAGCGCCTGCTGCATGACTAAAAAATCCATTCTTGACGAGTTTGGCGGCTTTGATGAGATTTTCAATCCCGTGGAATACGAGGATATCGACCTGTGCTACCGTATCCGTTCGCACGGCTTCAAGATCATTTACGAGCCTGCGGTCGAGATGTATCACTTTGAAAGTGTTACTACGGAGGGGACCGAAAGCCTGCCGAACACGTATTTGATCGTAAAGCACAGCCTGATATTCAAGGAGCGCTGGAAGCATGTGTTTGAAAAGGAACAGGGTCCGCCTGAGTCGGCTGCGAGATGGCGCCGTATTCCTGCCAGACGCCTGGCGGACATAGGGAAACTGGAAGTATTATAAGAAAGGAATTAATCATGGATGAGAACATTGAACAACAGATAAAAGAGATGATCGTCGAACGGCTCTTCCTGAAGACAAAGCCCCAGGACATGGAAAACGACAAGGGCCTGATAGATGTCTACGGGATTGATTCGTTCAACATCATGGAGATCGTCGTCGGACTTGAAGAACTCTACGGGATAACCATCAAGCCCGGAGAATTCAAGCTGTCAAATTTCAAGACCGTGGGCACCATAGCCGAATTTGTCCGATCCAAGAAGAAATAAGAGCTTAATTGGCGAAGGTAGGGCGGTTTCGCCGAAACCGCCGTCTTAGAACCGGACGACTCGGCGAGTCGTCCCTGCCTTAGATTCACTTATCGACAACAGAGGAGCTCATGATTCAGGAACCTTTTTTCATCGATGGCGGCAGCACCCGGCTTTACTGCGTGCTTTTCATGCCTGAAAAGGACTTTCCAAACAAGATCTTCCTGTTCTGCCATCCTCTCTTTGAGGAAAAAAAAGCTTCTCACCGTGTCCTGGTCGAACTTGCCTGTAAATTGGCCGACAGAGGCTATGCTTCGCTTATGCTGGATTTCCGTGCCTGCGGCGACAGCGATGGCGATGTCCAGGATTTCATTCCTTCTTCCTGGATGGAAGACATATGTTCAGGAATAAGCTGTCTGCAGAAACGCTTTCAAAATCCCCGGATAAGCCTTCTTGGCATACGTTTTGGCGCGACTCTCGCAGTGCAGTTCGCCCTCAAGGAGCACGGCATCGAAGATTTGATCCTGATCGATCCGATAATACAGGGACAGCCTTATATCGACGAGATCCTTCAGCAGAAGTACATTCGGGAAATGATGACTTTCGGTGAAGCTAAATCCGATGTCGACGCGATGTCCGCAGAACTTAAAAATAACGGTAAGCTGGATATTGATGGGACAATGGTCTCCTCCGGCTTTTTCGATGAGGTCAAGGCAATTGACATAGGCAGACAGGATCTTTCGTCATTGAAACGCATTCTCCTGCTCCAGCAGTCGCCAAGGAAAAGCCTGCTCCCAGCCTATGAAAATTTCCAGCGGAAATGCCAGGAAGGGAATGTCAATTTGGAACTCTCGCTATTGACAGTCCCACCATTCTGGAAAGCTGTTGACATGGCTGATTCAGAGACTATATGCAAGACAATCCTGGCATGGTGCCGATAAAAAATGATACGATCTTTGCATTCCGGCATCATAGACAGCATTCTTGATTTTTACTATGGAGCTCTAGCCTGTCTGGTATATCTACCCAAATATCGGAAATGACGTGTTTCCCTGTGAACGTAAACATCAATCAAATTCGTACTTCACCATACTAATTCTTCCTAGAAATAATAAATTCTTTATTCATGCCATTTTCCCTCCTGAGTTTGAAAATTATGCCAATAAATTCATATTAGCACCTAATTAACATAATCTTGGGGCGGGATGAATCCAGAAATTAATCACATCAAGAAATCAAGTCCGCGCAATAGGTAGAATAACTAGTAGAGAAATAGATAATGCCCAGAATATTCGATAACATTGAACAGTCCCTCCTTCCTGCATTGCAGGAAACTATCCAGCTATGCAATCATGCTGACTTTTGCGTAGGATATTTCAACCTAAGAGGATGGAAACAGTTAGATTCTCACATTGAAAAGTGGTCTGGAGGAGAAGGAAACTGTTGCCGTCTCCTTGTCGGCATGCAGCAGATGCCCCAGGAACAACTTAGGCATATGATGAGTCTAGATACATCGGGGGATCAGATCGACCAAGCTACAGCCCTCGCTCTCAAAAAGAAGCTCGCCCAGGATTTCCGTGACCAGTTGATGGTGGGGATTCCAACAAATGCCGATGAAGAGGGCCTCCGGCGCCTGGCGGCGCAGATTGCAGCCCGCAAAGTTGTAGTAAAGTTGTTTTTGCGCCATCCCCTCCATGCAAAACTGTATCTCCTGTTTCGGCAAGATCCTTTGAATCCCAAGATCGGTTACCTTGGCAGCAGCAATCTTACTATGGCAGGCCTCTCGAGGCAAGGGGAGCTCAATGTCGATGTCATGGACCATGATGCCTGCGACAAATTGACGAAATGGTTTGAAGACCGCTGGAATGACAGATTCTGCATAGATATATCACAGGAGCTAATCGAGATCATCAACTCCAGCTGGGCGCGACAGGAACCAATCCCGCCCTATCATATTTACGTGAAAATGGCCTACCATCTATCCCAGGAGGCCCGCGCCGGCCTTTCGGAATTCCCCATTCCTACTGATTTCGGCAACAAGCTCTTTGAGTTTCAGAAGGCCGCCGTAAAGATTGCCGCTCATCACTTGAGGAATCGAGGTGGAGTAGTAATAGGTGACGTGGTCGGGCTGGGCAAGACGCTCATGGCAACTACTCTTGCGCGCATCTTTGAGGATGACCATGGCGTTGAAACGCTCATCATCTGTCCGAAAAACCTCGTCCGCATGTGGGAGGACTACCGTCAGGAATATCGTCTCCGTGCGAAGGTCCTGCCAATCACCCAGGTTCAACGCGAATTACCTGCTCTGCGCCGTTTCCGACTGGTTTTGATTGATGAAAGCCACAATCTGCGGAACCGCGAAGGCCGCCGTTACCGCGCCATTGCCGAATACATTGCTGCCAACGACTGCCGCGTCATCCTGTTGTCGGCTACACCTTATAATAAGACATACCTCGACCTGTCCAACCAACTCCGCCTGTTCATAGACGAACAGAAGGACATCGGAATCCGCCCTGAGAAATTGCTTCGGGAACTTGGTGAGACGGAGTTCATCCGCCGGCACCAATGCCATGTCCGGTCACTATCCGCCTTCGAAAAGAGCGAGCACGCGGATGATTGGCGCGACCTCATGCGACTTTACCTTGTTCGCCGCACACGCAGTTTTATCCAGGAGAACTATGCCAAATTCGATCAGGAACGCTCCCGCAAATATCTGGAATTCTCGGACGGAACCCGTTCCTATTTCCCGTCGCGGGTCCCCAAGACCGTAAAATTCAAGATCAGTGAGAAAAATCCGGACGACCAGTATGCCCGACTGTTTGCCGATGATGTGGTCGATGCCGTAAACAAACTGACATTGCCCCGTTATGGGTTGGGAAACTACCAGCAGCCATCACCCCATAAGCCGCCGACACAGGACGAAGCCAAAGTTCTTGCCGACCTTTCACGTGCCGGCACACGGCTCAAAGGCTTCTGCCGCACCAACCTCTTCAAGCGGCTGGAAAGCAGCGGGCAGTCGTTCATTCTCTCACTTGAACGCCACATCCTGCGTAACTTCATCTGCCTGCATGCCATAGAAAAAGGATTGCCGCTACCCATCGGCACGCAGGACATGGGATTGCTTGACACATCAGCAAATGATGAGGACTCCGATCTGTGGGATCCTTCTTCCGACCTGTCCGCTGAAACTTCAGCTGATGCAGTTAATGACGACAACGGTTCCACACGCGATCCACTTTCCGCAGTTCGCCAGGTCATGACCGAACAGGAAATCCAGGCGCGGGCGGCAGAAATTTATTACGCCTATGAAACACACTTCCGCCGCCGGTTCAAATGGTTGAAACCCGAACTGTTCAATGCCGACCTGGCCGAAGACTTGCGTAATGATGCCAAGGCTTTAATGAATGTTTTAAAGAAGACTGGCGGCTGGGATTCCGACCGCGACGCCAAGCTCCAGTCGCTTTTGAACCTCTTGACGAACCTCCATCCCTCCGAAAAAGTCCTTGTGTTCTCCCAGTTCGCCGACACCGTTGATTACCTCAGCAGCCAACTCAAGGCGAAAGGAGTAAATGCCATTGAAGGCGTGACCGGTGATTCTGATGATCCGACAGCCATCGCCTACCGATTCAGTCCAGTCAGCAACAACAAGCGCGATCAGGTCTCCTATGAAAAGGAACTCCGCGTTGTTCTGGCAACTGACGTGCTGAGTGAAGGGCAGAACCTTCAGGACTGCTCCGTTGTCGTGAACTTCGACCTGCCATGGGCGATCATCAGGCTGATACAGCGTGCAGGCCGCGTGGACCGCATAGGCCAGAAGGCCGATACGATTCTATGTTATTCGTTTCTTCCCGCGGACGGAGTCGAACGCATCATAAAACTCCGTTCCCGTGTAAGCAAACGCCTCCAGGAAAACGCCGAAGTCGTCGGGGCGGATGAAACCTTCTTTGAGGATCAGGATGATGCACAGTCCGTCCGGGATCTTTTCACGGAAAAGGCGGGAATACTGGATGGAGACGAGGATACGGAAGTGGATCTTGCGTCCTATGCCTACCAGATATGGAAGAACGCCATTGACCGCGATCCTGAACTCGAAAAAATCATTCCCTCAATGCCGAATGTCGTATACTCGACCAGATCCCATGCGCCGCGCCCTGACCAGCCCGAAGGGGCACTGGTCTATATGCGGACAGCCGAGGGTAACGACGCTCTGGCGTGGATTGACAAAAAAGGCAATAGTGTCACTGAGTCGCAGTTTGCCATTCTTAAGGCGGCTGAGTGCGCACCCGATACTCCTGCCATACCCCGGCATGACAACCACCACGAGATGGTTGCCGACGGCATGAAACTAATCGTCGAGACTGAGAAATCCGTCGGAGGGCAGCTTGGCCGCCCGTCCGGTGCGCGGTTCCGCACCTACGAACGCCTCAAGGGCTATGCCGAAGAGATCAAAGGCACGCTTTTCGACCTGCCGGAATTGCGTCATGCCATCGAGGAGATCTACAAGTTTCCGTTGTTCCAGTCAACCACCGACACGCTGAACCGCCAATTGAAGAGCGGAATCGACAATCAGGCGCTTGCCGCACTGGTTACTTCCCTGCGTCAGGACGCCAGGCTTTGCAGGGTCAGCGAGATTGTGGATTCAACGGAGCCTCAGGTAATCTGTTCTCTCGGGCTTCGTTTCACCGGGCAGATTGAGGAAAGTCCGGACCGGGCTGAGATCGCGGTATTCACACTACGCTTCCAGAAGCCCAGGAATAAGCCGTTCACTGAAGAAGACCGTACCGCCTGCACACGGGAAGGTTTTATCGCGCTTTCAAATGTTCTCAAGGAAATTACTGCCAATCATGGTATCCGTTTCGAGGTCATTACTTCGGACTCTGGTGAAGGCACGTTCTGGCAGGACTTCACTATCATTGCCCTAGGGCTGCTCACCCTCACCGGTGGACTTGGAAATGCTCTACATATATTGGGAGAGTCCTTGGACCGTACAAGCAATATCAACCCACGTCTCAAACCGCACATGTCCAGTGTTGCCCAATGGTTCAAGGGGGCCGCATGGCGCTTGACTCCAAAGCATTTCCTGGATGCCGCCCCGCCAAAACATCCGGGCTGCTTCGGAGACTGTAATTGGCTGGACCGTAGGACTAAACGCTGTCGCCAGTGCGATTTCCTGAAAGAATGCGCTGTTGCGGTCCGCCCTGTATAGATATTTGGAGAAAACACTTTATGAAAATCAATGTCGTCAAAATTTGGAAATGCTTATGAACAGGAAAAATGTGAAGAAAACAGTTCCTGTTGCAGTTAAGGAGGCTGGCATATCGGCGCTGATAACCGAACTGCGGTCACTGATTGTTTCTGCACGGCATGCCGCCGCGTCTACAATCAATACCTTGCAAGTTCTTACCAACTTTGAAATAGGCCGCCGTATTGTGGAGCACGAACAGAAAGGCGAGAAGCGCGCTGAGTATGGCGCGGAACTGCTGAAAGAACTCTCTGTACGGTTGACGGAGGAGTTTGGAAAGGGATTTTCTCGTTCAAATCTCGAATACATGCGCAAGTTCTACCTCGAATGGCGGAACCGTGTTCCGCAGATTTCCCAGCAGCCTATTGGGAAATTGGCTACCGGGGATATTTCCAGGCAGTCTACCGGCAATCCAGCTCAAGTTCTAATTTCCCAACAGCCTATTGGCAAATCTTGCACTTCGCCCATTTCCCACCAACCTGTTCGGAAATCACCCTTTACCCTCAGCTGGACTCATTATATCATTCTGCTCTCAATCAAAGCTTCTGAGGAGCGCAGCTTCTACGAGATCGAGGCGGCCAGCCAGGGCTGGTCCGTACCCGAACTCAAGCGCCAGAAGGCATCCGCGCTTTATGAGAGGCTCGCACTGAGCCGTGACAAGGCCGGCATCCGCAAACTCGCCGCCGAAGGACAGGTCGTTTCCAGGCCCGAGGACGTGCTCCGCGAACCCTACGTGCTTGAATTCCTGGGAATCGAAGAAAAGCCCGGCTACAGCGAGACCGACCTCGAAACGGCCATCATAGACCATCTCGAGCACTTCATGCTCGAACTCGGCAAGGGCTTCCTCTTCGAGGCCCGCCAGAAGCGTTTCACCTTCGACGAGGATCACTTCTTCGTAGATCTGGTCTTTTACAACCGTCTGCTCCGATGCTATGTTCTGATTGATCTCAAGCTAGACAAACTCACCCATCAGGATTTGGGGCAGATGCAGATGTATGTGAACTATTTCGACCGCCACGTGAAACTTGCGGAGGAAAATCCGACTATCGGCCTGCTCCTCTGCCGTTCGAAGAAGGACGCCATCGTCGAATTGACCCTGCCGAAAGACGCCAACATCCACGCCCGCGAATACCAGCTTTATCTGCCCTCAAGGGAATTGCTGAAAAGTAAGCTCATCGAATGGACACGCGTGAAGGAGGACAGGAAGTGAAGACCAATTCGGAAGCAGTTCGAAAATGTTTGAAATCATTCGATTTTAATACTCTTTTCCTCGAACATCTGGGCTGGGACAAGCATCAGGCCCAGCTCGAAATTCCAATGAACGGCTCCACCGTGAATCTGACGGCCATCGCACAGAAGCGCGGCTTCGTCGCCTACATCTGCAAGTCTATACTGGATCGTCCGACTCGCCTAAAAATTGACCACCAGGTGACAAAGTCCGTTCGCGAGCATTTCGTCATCTATGCCGACAAACCATCCGGTCAACAGGTCTGGCACTGGGTCCGCCGTGAGCCGGGCAAACCGCTTGCCAGCCGGGATCACCGCTTCCACGTTTCACAGTCCGGAGATCATCTCATTCAACGGCTCGAACTAATCGCAGTCAACATGCAGGAAGAGGAGGTGCTCACACTTCCCGACATCACCGGACGGAACCGGGAAGCATTCGATGTGGATAAAATCACGAAGAAGTTCTACGAACGCTTCAAGGCCGAGCATGCCGCCTTTTTGAAATTCATCAAGGGATTTCCCCCGCCTGCCAAAGTGGACGGCAAGCTGGAGCCACACCCTGATCTTCAGTGGTACACATCACTGATGCTCAACCGCCTCATGTTTGTATATTTCATCCAGAAGAAGGGCTTTCTCGACGAGGACACCGACTACCTTCGCAACCGGCTATCTAAAGTGCGGCAGACCAGGGGCGAGGACAATTTTCATTCCTTCTATCGATACTTTCTTCTGCGCCTGTTTCATGATGGCCTTGGCAAATCCTCGAAAGAACGCAAACTCGATCCGGCCTTGGAGAAACTTATCGGAAATGTTCCGTATCTCAACGGCGGATTTTTTGAAGAACACAAACTTGAGGCAGCATACACAATTGAGATCCCCGACGAGGCATTTGAGAAACTCTTTGACTTCTTCGAATATGCCGACAAGGCCAACGGTGTTCGCTGGAACTGGCATCTGGACGAACGCGCTTTGCGCGCCGACAACGAAATCAATCCCGATGTCGTCGGCTACATATTCGAGAAATACATCAACCAGAAGCAGATGGGGGCGTACTACACCAAGGAAGACATCACCGAGTATATTTCCAAGAACACGATCATCCCGTTCCTCTTCGATGCCGCCAGGAAGAAATGCGATATAGCCTTCAAGCCCGGCAGCGCCATGTGGCGTCTGCTCCAGGACGATCCCGACCGCTACATTTACCCGGCTGTAGGACACGGCATTACATGCGACTATGACCGGATCAACCATCGGGATCATAAACGCCGCACCGAACCACTGTCCTTGCCGGCGGAGATTGAAGAGGGCGTGAAGGATGTCTCCAAACGGGAAGGCTGGAACAAGCCCGCCCCTGAAGACTACGCCCTGCCGACCGAGACTTGGCGCGAAGTGCTTGCCCGTCGCCAGCGCTGCCTGGAAATCCGGGAGAAACTGATCAAGGGAGAGGTTCAGGAGATCAACGACCTCATCACACTCAACCTCGATATCTGGCAATTTGCCCGCGATGCCATCGTCAATTCCGAAGGGCCGGAACTGCTCCGCGCCTTCTGGTACACCATCGCAGGCAGACAGCCAGAGAAATCCAACGATAAGTTCGAACCGGGAATTACGATTCTCGACCCGACCTGCGGCTCCGGCGCTTTCCTCTTCGCAGCCCTGCGCATCCTGGAGACACTGTACAGCGACTGCCTGGAACGGATGGAACGTTTTGTCGAGGATATCGCCGACAAGAAACACCATCCCAAGCAGTTTAGCGATTTCAAGGATGTTCTTGCCGGAATCGGCAGGCGTCGCGACGAACGTTACTTCATCCTCAAATCAATCATCATCAACAACCTCTTCGGCGTTGACCTCATGGAAGAGGCCGTTGAAATCTGCAAACTGCGCCTTTTCCTCAAACTTGTCGCCCAGGTCGAGACCGTTGACCAGATCGAGCCGCTCCCCGACATTGACTTCAACATCCGCGCCGGGAATACGCTTGTCGGATTCACCAAGCTTTCCCAGATCCGAGATGTTGCTGAACATGAAAAAATGGAAGGCGGCCACCAACAGGGAATGCTTGGTTTCCAGCAGGATGCGGTCAGTAGTATTGAGGAAGACGCCGAGTTGGTGGAAAGTGCGTTCAAGATGTTCCGACGCAGTCAGGTAGAGGCCAATCCAGATCCTGAAACGAAACGAAATCTGCTTAAACGCCTGGCCAAACTCGATGAAAAGCTCGATCGCTATCTTGCCAGCGAATACGATGTGGATGTCAACAAACAAAAGAACTATGATGCATGGAAGGCCAGCCACCAGCCCTTTCACTGGTTCGTCGAATTCTATGGTATCATGCACGCGGGCGGTTTTGATGTTATAATCGGAAATCCCCCGTATGTGGAATACAGTAAGGTGCGTGGGAGCTATAGTCTTCGCTCCGAATACACAACTTTATCGTGCGGAAACATTTATACATGCGTGGTAGAGCGGAGCTTTAATCTTGCTATGAAATGGGGGCGAATCGGTGTTATTATTCCTCTAAGCTTGTCATGCACATCAAGAACAGAAGACCTTAGGGAAGCAATTGCACGTTTTCCCAGATGGATATCCTGTTACGACATGCGCCCAAGCTCGTTGTTTGAAGGTGTATCGCAACGTTTGAGTATCATGTTGGCTGGAAGAGAAACACATGATAACGTTCTTCACACCGGAGGCTATCGTCGTTGGTCAGCAGAAGAGCGACCTGTTCTTATACCACTTACGCGCTACACTACACCCAAACTCCTTTCTGAAAAGGCGTTCCTCCCAAAATTCGATACGGAGATCGAATCAAAAGTATTGGAAAAATTAGATGCACCGTTATTGGAGCGACTTGTTAGTGAAAATGGATCAACGCTGTATATACACCGAATCGTTCGTTATTTTGTCAAAGCTCTGAACTTTTTGCCAACGTTTAAAGACGCGAAGGGCAAGGCGGGTAAATCAGAAGACTATAAAGTATTTCACTTTGATCCAAAACAGCATCCTCAGATCGCTGCAATGCTCAACAGCACATTATTCTACTGGTTCTGGCGAACTCACTGTGATGGCTTTCATTGCGGATATACTGATGTTTTTAGCATGCCGTTCAAACTTGTGTCAGAAAACACTCTCCGGGTGGCGCTTTCCGGACTGCTGGAAAAACTGATGGATGAAATGAAAAGCCAGTCGACATTGAAGAAGATCAAAACGAAAGCAGGACATATCACATACCAAGAGTTCTATCCCTCATCTTCAAAGGTCACGTTGGATCAAATCGACCGGATCCTGGCGAAGCACTACGGATTCACGGAAGAGGAGCTTGACTTCATCATCAACTACGACATCAAGTACCGGATGGGCGGCGCGGATGGCGATGAAGAGGAGGATTAACAATGCCACGCCTTACCAATCTCGATGATGTTCTTTTTCCTGTTGAAGAACAGCCTGTTTTTACCATCTTGAACACAGTCAATGGGGAAAAACGGATTTCCATTCCGGAGAAGAAGGCCATCGTCAACCGGATCAGCGGACATGTTCTGGGTGTCGTTAGCCGGGGATATCGGTTGGTCAGCAATCGCGAAGCCCTGGACATGGCGCATGACTGCTGCTGTGCTGTGTTTCCAGATACCAAACCAGGCGAGTGGGGCGTGCGTACCACTGATGCACCGGCTTCCGGCGGGCATTGTTTCTTTGACCTGATCCACAACTCCACAGCCCTCGACTTTGCTTTTGTGCCTGCGAAGGATCGTCCGGACGCCTATGGTCCGTTCATCCGCGTGACTAACAGTTACAATGGGTTGCGTGCGCTGGCGTTCGACATCGGCTACTACCGCAAGGTCTGCAAGAACGGGCTGATCCTTCCCAAGTCGGTCATCCGCTTCAAGTTCACCCACATGAAAAACTACATCGGCGAAACGATCAAGTTTGAAATCGCTCATGAAAAACTCGTGGAAATGAAAGCGGACATCGGGAAATCATTCAACGTTATCAAGGACTATGGCGTGAAGCGGAATCAGTTTGAGCCGCTGATGCAGGCTGTTCTTCTCATACACAAACCCAGGAATGCAAAACCCGGGACACGAATGAATGAGGACTGGGATAAGTTGGAGGCACACATCAAGGAAATGTGCGACCGCTACGCCAAGGAACTGGGTGAGAACGCCTATGCCGTCTTCAACGCGATCACCGAGTTTGCGTCACAACCCCCTGAGAACCGCTGCGTCTACCGTGATCGCCACGGCTTTCAGCGCCGCGCCGGTTCCTGGCTGACCGATTTCACCCGTGATTGCGACCAGCTTGACTTCACAATCGAGAAGCACATAGAGAGAATTGCCAAAGGCGAAGGAAATGGTGACGGTACTGAGGACGCTTTGCATGGAAGGCACGTGACTGGGGAGAAGGGATGAAAAGCAAGCCTTCAATTAAAAAGAAGTTGCCAGTTGTCAAAGGCCGAAAAGAAACGGCTGTTAAGGAAAGCATGGATTTTCCCTCATTGGTCTCGACTATCCGGCAGATTCATGAGCAATGCGCGGCGCAGGCTAATAGGGCGGTCAATACGGCATTGACAATGCGCAACTGGATCATTGGCGCATACATTCGCGAATACGAACAGAATGGAACGGATCGGGCTCAATACGGGGTACGTTTACTTGATCGTCTCGCTGACCGATTGCATGAAGGACTCGACCGGTGCTATACTGGCCGTTATCTGGGCTTGTGCCGCCAGCTTTTCGACACATACCCGGAAATTCGGAAATCACTGATTTCGGAATCTGCTCTGCCGGTTCTTCCATTGCCTATTCCGAATGAATCTATGCAACACATTCGGAAATCGGCGATTTCCGAATTGCATCCGCACCCCCGTATGTTAGTTGATCGCCTGTCTTTCACGCACTTGATCGAATTGATCGCGCTTGAAGATCCCCTCAAGCGCGCCTTCTACGAGATCGAGTGCATTCGGGGAAACTGGTCGGTGCGCCAGCTCAAGAGGCAGATTGCCACGCTGTATTTCGAGCGGTCCGGTCTGTCGCGAGACAAGGAAAAACTGGCTGCAATGGTCAAAACCGGGATTGAAACGGCTGAACCAAAGCTGGCCATCCGCGATCCGTACATTTTCGAATTTCTGGGACTGCGTGCAAAGGATACGGTTGCTGAATCCGACCTAGAGGCCGCCCTTGTTGAAAACCTGCGCGATTTCCTGCTCGAACTAGGGCATGGCTTCTGCCTGGAGGCGCAGCAGAAGAGCATAATCATCGGCAAAACACGCGGTTTCGTGGATTTGGTGTTCTATCACCGTATCCTCAAATGCCATGTGTTGGTGGACTTGAAGGTGGACGAGTTCCGCCACGAACACATCGGCCAGCTCAACACCTATGTAACCTGGTACCGCAAGCATATGATGGCCAAAGGGGACAATCCACCACTCGGTCTGCTGCTTTGTACCGACAAGGACCATTCTCTAGTTGAATACGCTTTGGCAGCCGTTGACAACAAGCTGTTCGTCTCGAAGTACCAAATTGAACTCCCCGGCAAGGACGAACTGGAGCGATTCATCGAAGAAAAGCGCCGCGAGCTGGGAGACGGAATCGAATGGAATAAAAAATGACAAACTCATCACTCAATATAATAGGTAATGCGGCGATCCTGAAACGACCGAAGATCGCGCTGTTCTGTTCTGTAAAGTGTCCAGGCAAACTCATCCTAGAAACCTACGATCTCGCCAGGAAATTCCGGGACGAGGGAGTGACGGTTGTCAGTGGTTTCCACTCGCCGATGGAACAGGAGTGCCTGCGCATCCTGATCCGCTCAACACATCCGGCGATATGGTGTCTTGCACGCGGCATGTATCGTCAGATTCCATCAAAGCCCATAGATTGCAAGACAGCCGTAAACGAAGGGCGTCTTGTCATGGCGACTTCCTTTCCGGAAACTGTAAAGCACATCACGGAGGAAACCGCAATGATCCGTAATCGTCTGGTGGCTGACATGGCATCAGCAATAGTCGTAGCCCATGCGTCTCCCGGCAGCAAAATGGAGTCCTTGTGCCGTGACCTATTGTCCAAAGGTAAAAATCTCTTCACGTTCGCCCACCCTGCCAACGCCTCACTAATCAAATCCGGCGCTAAGCCCATGGAAATGCTTGATTATGCTGCTCTAACATTATTAAATTAGGTGCAAAGATGCAGGAAAACCCATTCATCTTTGAATACAAACGGCAGAAGCTGTTTGGCATACTGCATCAGCCGGAAGGCAGGCAAAAACAGACGGCGGTGATCTTCCTGCATGGATGGGGGACATACCGCATCGGCCCACACCGAATTTTTGTTGAAGCCGCCAGGACGTTTGCCTCAGCCGGATTCACCTGCCTCCGCTTTGATTTCAGCGGGCGAGGGGAAAGCGAAGGCGATGTAGCTGGAACAACACTGCTGGATATGATTGATGATGCGAAACAGGCTGTCAAGGAGATGCGGAAGCAGCAGGGGATATCTCAGATTGTCCTTCTTGGCCTGTGCTCTGGCGGGGAAGTTGCCGTTGGAGCTGCTGCCTCAGATCCAGATGTCGATGGGCTTGTACTCTTGTCCACTCCACTGCTGGGCAGACAGGCAAAAACAGAGGATGATGTGCGGAAGACCGCGAATTCCGCAAAAAGCTATTGGCAGAAGCTTTTTCTGCCTGGAACATGGGCAAAGGTATTCAGTTTCCGTGTCAATTACCGGGTGATCTTCAAAGTCTTGTTCGGTCATTTGCAGCATAAGAATAATGGCAAGCCTATGAAGGAAGCTGGCCTCCTTGAAAAATTCAAAGGTTACAAGGGTGCCTGTCTCTTTATCTATGGAGGGATGGATCCCGAAGCCTCATCCTCTGAAAAAGCTTATCGGGAAGTCACTGCCAAGAATGGGAAAACTAATTTCAGTACCATTCCTGAAGCCAATCATAATTTCTATTCAGTTGCATGGAAGCAGGAACTGATCAAGCAAGTTTCAGAATGGTTGAATACAAATTTCAGCTAATGTTTGCTGAGGATAGAATTCAGGCGGATTTCTGATGAGCAAAGCGAATCACATGGAGTGCGGGAACTTGTTACCGCCTTGGTTCGCGAAATTTATTTCGCGGAAGTCATTTTGGACGGAATGAATTCCGTCATTAAAGGCGGCAATAAATTGCCGCACTCCAACTTCAGGCCGAAGCGCCTGACGTTAAAACAAAAAGATAAATTCATATGAAGGTAAAATGGTAAAGGTACTTTTCATTCATCATAATTCATCTCTCGGCGGCGCGGAACTGTCTCTTGCCGACCTGGTGACCAACCTTTCCGGCGACATCAGTCCGGTCTGTGCAGTTCCCGATGGCCCTTTGAGCCGGACTTTAATTTTCCGCAGGATTCCAGTTGTCATTGTTCCAATGCGCCCGATAATCAAATCCATGAATCCGATATATTGGCTGATGACAGTATTCAACTGCTTCAATGTCATGCTCAAGTTAATCGGGATATGCCGTAAGGAAAAAATCCAGGTGATACATGCCAACAGCCTGACCGCCAGCATTTATGCCGCCCCAGTATCGTTCTTGTGCCGGATTCCACTGCTATGGCATGAACGCGATCTGGCGAGACACAGGTTCCTGACTCCTCTGATTGCGAAATTCGCAACACGCATCATTGCGATATCTAACGCAGTAGCTGAAAACTTGAAAACGCAGATTGGTGATAGCAATAAGATCCGAATGATCTACAACGGTATTGATGTCGACCGCTTCCGTCTAAGCGCCAATGGATCCTCTGCGTTTCCCGGACTGCCGGCGGGAAAGCAGACTGTGCTCATGGCCGCACAGTTCGTGCGCTGGAAGAAGCACAATGATTTTATCACCATGGCTTCTTATATAGGAGAAAAAATTCCCGGCGCTGTTTTTATCCTGGCCGGAGATAAAAAAATCCCTGAACAGCAGGAGTATGTCCGGGAACTTGAAAGTTCAATTGCCGAAAAGGGGCTTAAGGATCAGTTTGTATGGACGGGATTTGTAGAAGACATGCCGCGTCTGCTGCAGAATGTCGATTGTGTTGTCCTGCCAGCCTGCAATGAACCTTTCGGGAGAATCGTCGTAGAGGCTATGGCGGCAGGCAAACCTGTCGTGTCTATCAGGGGCGGAGCGATTCCTGAGATAATTGAGGACGGAGTTTCCGGCTGCCTAGTCGAACCCGGTGACAGCAAGTCTATGGCGGAATCTGTTTGCACTCTCCTGCGCGATGGGGAGCTTGCCAGACGAATCGGAGAAAATGGGGATTTGCGAGTTTCGCAGAAATTCACGATTCAAAGGACAGTCCGTGAATTTGAACAGCTGGTTAAAGCTGTTTGAAACCACAAAAGTTGCCTTGTGTCAACATGACATTCAAGGGAAATTATAACGTTGTTTCCTTAGCGGTGCTGATTGGAAGATATCCCCCGCCTTTAAACTTAACATATAATCAAGAAACCGAGTGCCCTACCTAAGAGAAGGGACTTCCGCTGTACAATATTGTTTGTGTAACCTTTTTAATTGGATATCCGTATTTGTAGCAAGGAAAGAAGATAGATATCTTGAAAAAAATGCTGACAAGTATCCTGATGGCATGTGCCGCACTCTCAATGATTGGGTGTCAATACGCAGCCGGACAGAACAGGGACACGGTTGCGCGGACAATCAAGGTCGGTGAACTGAACCGCACGTGCTACCTGCATGTTCCGGCCAATCTGCTGAAGGACAAGGCCGTGGCGCTGGTGCTTGTGTTTCACGGCGGCGGAGGTACTCCGGCTTATGCCGAACGCGAGACCAAGTTCAGCGAACTGGCGGACCGCGAGGGTTTTATTGTCGCCTATCCCGAAGGTCTCAAGAAGAGCTGGAACGATGGACGTGGCGAGGAGGACGTTCCAGCCCAGCACGACAAGATAGACGATCTTGCCTTCATTGCAGCCCTGATCGACGACGTGTCCAAGGATCAAAGAATCGATGGAAAGAAAGTATTCTCCACAGGCATCAGCAACGGTGCCATCTTCTCCTATTATCTGGCAGTGAACCTGTCTTCGAGTATTGCTGCCATCGCACCGGTGGCAGGTGGCCTGCCTAAGGCCTACAGCAACGACTTCAAACCGGAGAAGCCGGTATCAGTGCTCATTTTTCACGGCACCGACGACCCGCTGGTTCATTACAACGGCGGCGATGTCACTGTCTTAGGCAAAAAGCACAGCGGTATCATCCCCACGGACGAGACGATCAGCAAGTGGGTTGAGCGCGATGGATGCAACCGAGACGCAATCGAGGAAGACGTGCCTGACAAGGATGCCGGCGATGGATGCCGCGTAAGGAAATTCACATATGCCAAAGGCAAGGACGGCACAGAAGTCGTGCTGTACCGGATTGAAGGTGGCGGTCACACTTGGCCGGATGGGAAACAATACCTTCCCAAAATGATAGTCGGACCGGTATGCCACGATATCAATGCTACCGCTATCATCTGGGAGTTTTTCAAGGCGCATCCGAAGCCTTGACACAGACATGCTCAAGTGAAAGAAAATTCAGAAGACGACATCTCTGTGTCAAAGATTGGAAAAAAACAGAGAAGATGAAGAGAAGAATTGTTCATGACCGCCTTCGTAAAGAAACTATGGCGTGACACTTCTATCCTCCCGGAGGATAAAAATGGAGGCGGGGGGAGTCGAATCCCATTCGAGGGAAAACCAAATTTTGTCGAGTAAAGGACAAGTCTTGTCAACTGATGGACAAAACTTGTCACAACCTGCTGTTGATGATAAAGATGCTAAAAGCATAAATACCGAGAATGGGACAAAGCTAAACCTTGAGGAAACATCTTCGGGACACTTCAAAACCACAAACGAAACACAACAGGAGCATTACAGGAACATAACGGAATTGCTGAAAAATCCTGATTTGAAAAGGATTATTGAAACATGGCAGGATTTGCCTGAAGCAATGAAACAGGGGATCATGGCTATGGTTGAAGCCGTTGTAAAAAAGAAATGAATTTTGCACACGGGAAAAATTTGTTTTGCTGAAATACTGTCTTGGAGCAACGCCGGCAATAAAGACAGCAAGCTAGGGTTGTGGTGACGGAGTATCGAAAAGCGGATTTCCGTTGGGCTCATTCAGAATAAATTCCATTGACTTGTACGTCTTTACCCTTTTCCTGTACATCTTCAGTGTTGTCGCGCAGAATGAATCGAGATAGTCATAAACTCTGATGTAATCCTTTTTTTCATCTACCCGCTGAAGCCTTCCGACATACTGAATGAGTCTTCCCTTGAATGACATTGGCATTGATAGCACCAGGACATCAAGAAATGGCAGATCAAAGCCTTCGCCAATCAATGATGCCGTCGCAATAATACAGCATGGAATTCCGGAGCTTCTGCATTCAATTATCTGTGATATTACCAGCTTCCTCTCCTTGAGACTCATTGCGCCATCCAGGCGGAATAGTTTGGCATGCCGATAATTTTCTGCTTTCAATAATCCATTTATTTTTTCAACCAATTGGTCAATGTGCGTTTTCCTGTCAGTCAGAACAAGGGGATAATGACCCGAGTTCAATTCCAAGATTATGTCTTTTGCAATAATTTCGTTCCGTTCCAGACTGCCTGTCAGATATTCTGCAAGAATATGGTAGGGCGGATTTTCTCCTACGCTTTCAAAAGATGCCGCCGGAATATGATGGCATTCATCGACGATTATCTGAGTATATTTTCCTGCAATCTCTTCAAGAGCATCGTTCTTTACAAGCGATTGAATCATTGCTATGTCAATCTTCCCTGTAAGCTTTGATTTCGTGCCCGAGATAGTTCCAATATCCTTCCTGTCAATTCCAATAAACTCGTTCATCCTGTCACGCCACTGTTCGACAAGTGGCTGACGATGGACGATGACCAAAGTTGAAACTTTTCTTTCTGCGATAAGGGCGCATCCTATGACTGTTTTCCCTGAGCCCGGAGGAGAGACAAGTATTCCGTAATCATGTTTTTTGACTTCATCCAGCGCTTCCTTCTGCAAATCAGTGAGTTTCCCCGCAAACTCAGCTGAAATCTTTCTTCTCCTCGGCCGTTCATCCTTTATGACAACTTCTGCTCCTGCTTTTTCAAGGATAGATACAAGCTTATCCAGAGTTCCCCTTGGCATGATAAGTGAATCAGGCCTTGCTTCCCCTGAAAATATGAATCTCGGGTGCGGATATGTTGACATCCTCATACGCTGAAGTTCATAAAATTTGGGATTTGGGAAAGTTGCAGCCCTTTTCAGAGTCATAACAAGCCTCGACGGCAGTTCAAGAAGTGGAATTGACAAATGGGAACTAATCGATATTTCGATTGGAGAATCGAATCTTACAGGTTTTATCTTCTCGCTTTCAGATTCAATGATCCTTTCGTCAGACCGCAGGGAGAAGTCTCTTTCATCCTTGACACGTGATAAACCGGGGAAATATTTCCTGTTCAGGCAATCCAAGTCCAAGGAGGAAAGGCATCTTATCTCAGAAAGATATGTCCACTGATCTTCATGAGGCAAAAGCTTGTTATCGAGGAAAACCGTGTTGCCTTCTTCGCGTGGCTGTTTCTGCAGTGGCAGGGCAATCAGATTTCCGAATCCGCCTTTAGGCATATAATCCTGGTTTGGAAAGAAGCGGTCATAAGATCTCAAGGATATGCTGTGTCTCAGTTCCGTGCTTTTTGTCAGTATTATTGTCCCAAGCATTCTGATGGCTCTTGCTGGAACTGGGTCAGAGAAAAATATCCATGCATGAGCTCCTTTGCCGGACCGCGACCGCTCGATCCCGACATCCACCCCCATGCTTTCGGCAACAGACTGATAAATCACTACATCCTCAGACCAGGTTTCACCGTCAAAGTCGCAGGCAAGGAAAACACAGGTGTCATCTCCCCTTAGGGCCCGCAAAAAAATAACTTGGCCATTTGACGGGAGATACAGGCATTTGGATTTCAGGCGCAAACCCTGAGCGTATCGGGCATACGCGAAGGGTGAAGCAACGAAGAAGACAAATGCATGGATTC
>JBAQUG010000578.1:0-10799 GCA_049297395.1 Victivallales bacterium
GGAATTTCACCCGAAATATTTCTGCAGGTAATGTTTCATGACGCCGTAGCGGAGGCCGTTGGCAGTGATGCGGAGATCATTGAAATTGAAGAAACGGAGGAATTCGGAAAGGATGAGGAGCCCGGCAGGAAGGATTTCCGCGCGTTCCTTTTCCATTCCTGGAACCCTGATTCGTTCATCGATGCTCATCCTTGAGAGCTGCCTTGAGTAGACAGCGACCATCTTGCTTTCGACCTTGACTGAGTTGATGTGTTTTCTGTCGTAGACATTCTCCTTGAGCAGGAGTGCCGCGAAGGTCGTGGCGGTTCCACCGCTTGCTATGACGATGGGGCTTCTGCTTGAGAGCCAGGAATGCACATCGTCGACGATCGAAAAGAGATTCTTCCTGATATGGCGTTTTGCTGCGATTCGCTGTGGTATCCATTCGCCCTTGCCGATGTTGAACATTTCAGATATGGCGACGCATCCCATGTTCATGCTGTGGGCGCCGACCATGATGTTCTTCGTCCCGAACGCGACTTCAGTGCTGCCGCCGCCGATGTCGATGGTGAGGAGCGGGCTTTCCGATTCAATTTCGTAGGTGGCTCCGATATATGTGAACTTCGCCTCCTCCTTTCCGCTGAGGACCTGGGGGAAGATGTTCAGTCTCTGATGGCATTTGACCAGGAACTCGCTTTTGTTCTTGGCGTTCCTGACGGCGCTTGTCGCGGTGATGATCAGGTCTTCAGCGCCCTCGTTCATGGCGATGTCCTGCATTTCCTTGGAGACGTCGAGGGTGTATTTGATTGCCTCTTCAGAAAGTACGCCGGTGTGCGTGATACCCTTGCCTAAACGGGTTACTGCAAAAACTTCATTGATTGGTTCGATTGTTCCATTGGAGTTGCATTTTGCGACCAGCAGGACGATGGAATTGCTTCCTATGTCAAGAACAGCCAGGATTTTTTCTTTTGCCATGGTTTTTACAGGATTCGGGTTGAAAGTACATGGATTACGGGCATACTATGCCAATGACTTTGCCAAAAAACAATAGCTTTTCCCATGTTTTATTTGAATTTGTATCTTAGGAGTCGTGCAGAAATAACTTTGACATTTGGCGGAAAATACAGGTGTTTGGATTCGAGGCGCAAGCCCCGCGCGTATGGGACATACGTAAGGGGTGAAGCAACGAAGAAGACAAACACATGGAATTCCGCCCCGGAGGGCTGGCGTTCTTTTGGCCGCTTATCACGCTGTTTGCTCGTTACATATCTTCAGATATGCTCCTCACAAACATCATGATAATCAATCCAAAATCCCAGCCAGCAAATGTAAAAGTTATTTCTGTACGG
Source organism: Victivallales bacterium (assembly GCA_049297395.1). Classification (GTDB taxonomy): domain Bacteria; phylum Verrucomicrobiota; class Lentisphaeria; order Victivallales; family GWF2-50-93; genus GWF2-50-93. Next base: position 1,329 of record JBAQUG010000578.1, read on the forward strand.
CTCCTTAATGAATAATACGGAGTTATTAAATGATAATTGTTTTCAAGCCGCATACCCCTGAAGAGAAGATAAACGAAGTATCAAATATGATTATACAGCTCGGATACGAGCCCCGCATAATCAGAGGTGTCGAGCATACTGTTATTGGCGCCGTGGGCGACGAGAAGATCCACCGTTCACTGGAAATATTCAAGTCATTTGCATGTGTGGAGGATGTCATTCCGATACAGAAGAGATACAAGCTTGCAAGCCGTGAATACCATGAGCAGGACAGTGTTGTCATGATAGGCGGCGAGAAGGTTGGTGCCGGGAATTTCCAGGTCATAGCCGGGCCGTGCGCGATTGAAAGCAGGGAACAGCTCTTCCATGCAGCAAAGGATGTCTACGCCGCAGGTGGCAGGATCCTTCGCGGAGGCGCCTACAAGCCACGCACGTCGCCCTACGATTTCCAGGGACTTGGAGAGGAGGGCCTCAGGCTTCTGAAGGAGGCGAAGGAGGAATTCAATATGCCGGTTGTCACCGAGGTCCTCGGCGTCACCCATGTAAAACAGGTTGCGGAAGTCGCGGACTGCCTCCAGATTGGCGCGAGAAACTGCCAGAACTACCATCTGCTAGAGCATGTGGCAAACGCCGGACGTCCAGTTCTTCTGAAGAGGGGAATGGCCACGACGATCGAGGAATGGCTTTCAGCGGCTGAATATCTTGTCGTGCACGGATGCGCCAATGTAATCCTCTGCGAACGGGGGATCAGGACATTTGAAACAGCCACGCGGAGCACGCTTGACCTTGGAGCTGTTGCAGTCGCTAAAAAGGAAACGCATCTGCCGGTCATTGTCGACCCGAGCCATGCGGCTGGCAGGGTTGACCTTGTCCTTCCTCTTGCACGTGCGGCCGTAGCCGTAGGCGCCGACGGGATAATCGTTGAGACCCATCCGGATCCCGTTAACGCCACAAGCGATGCGGCCCAGCAGATACCTTCAGGCAAGTTTGGGGAATTCATGAACGGGCTGAAGCCTATAATAGATGCAATGAAAAAGAAATGAGCAAGAATAAGATCTGGAAAATCCATTCGACGCAGGAAATCCTGCACACGCCGATATTCAAGGTGCATGTCGACAGTTCGGAATGTCCCAGGACAGGCAGGCGGGGGGACTTCTATAAATTCAAGTTCGGGAACTGGGTCAATATCGTCGCCATGACATCTGAGGACGAGATGGTGATGATCCGCCAGTTCCGCCATGGCAGCAGAAAATTTGAGATTGAGATACCAGGGGGGCTGATTGATCCCACGGACGCAGATCCGGTTTTTGCAGGGAGGAGGGAGTTGCTCGAAGAGACAGGATATAGTGGAGTTAATCCTAGGATCCTGGGTTCCGTGCGTCCGAATCCCGCGTTGCAGGACAATATCTGCTACACGGTTATTGTTGACAATGCGGTAAAGGCGTCGGAAACGGCGATGGAGGATTGCGAGGATATTGAGACGGTCCTGGTTCCAGCAAGGAAGGTTAGACGTCTCATAGAAGAAGGGAAAATAAGGCACGGACTTGTATTGAACGCCCTTATGTTCTACTTCTTTGGAGAAGGCGGGAAATAACAATACGGGGAAATACATATGAAAAGTTCTTTTGAATTGGCCATGGAGAGGCTTGGCGGGCCTGTGAAAAAACTGACGGAAGAGCAGAAGAAGGCAATTGCCGATGTCGAATCGAAATTCAAGTCCAAGATTGCCCAGGTGCAGATGGGATCGGAAGGCAGGATCAAAAAAGGACCGGAGGATGAGGCTGACAAGATACTGAAACAGACCGCTTCTGAAATATGTTCACTGCAGGAGAAGTGTGAATCTGAGAAAAGGAAGATCAGGGGAGAGTAGCTGACGGATATGGCAACTGGACACACAATGGCGGACAAGGTTATGGGGTTGACGCTCAACCAGCAGAACTACATCGAGACAATTTACTCCCTTTGTCTCATGCACGATCATGCGCATGTGAAGGCGATCGCGCAGAAGCTCAGCATAAAAATGGCATCTGTTACCGAGGCGATGCAGGCCCTGGCTTCAATGGGGCTTGTAAACTATACTGTAAGGCAGACGATAACACTTACTCCTGAAGGCGGGGAGATTGCCCGTGAACTCCACAAGAGGCATCAGGTCCTGGCCGAATTCTACCATGAGATACTGGGTTGTCCTGCGGAGAATGCCAATGATATAGCATGCAAGGTCGAGCACGTGATAGATCCGGAGTTCCGCGAACGGCTTTCCGAATTCATTAGGTTTTTAAAGGAAGACTTGAAGAAGGCCGACGGCAGCAATCCGGTCATGGATTTCAGCAGGAAATTCGATGAGAAGAAGAAGGTTTCATTGACAAAATAGAACATTTACAGATATTATCACTGAGAGGTGTTTATGGAAGACAGGATTCAGATTGCGCATGGTGGAGGCGGGAGACTTTCAGGTGAACTGATAAAAAATGAAATTCTTTCACGCTTTGGAAAAGGCGCCCTTAGGGATCTGCCTGATGCTGCTACCCTTGAATATAAAAACTCGGATTCCCTGATATATTCAACCGACAGCTTTGTAATCCAACCGGTTGAGTTCCCGGGAGGGAATATCGGCAACCTCTGTGTTTACGGAACGGTCAATGATGTTTCCGTCGCCGGCGGAAAGCCTCTTTTCCTGTCACTCGCCCTGATACTTGAGGAAGGCCTTGAGATTTCACTGTTGAGAAGGATACTCGATTCGCTGAAGGATTCCGCGGATGAATGCGGGATCCAGATCGTAACTGGAGATACAAAGGTCGTACAGAAAGGGCTTTGCGACAAGATCTATATCAACACCAGTGGCATCGGCAGGCCTTTCAAGAACTTCAATCTTGGCAGGCAGGGCATAATAAAAGGTGACAAGGTTGTCGCCAGCGGCAATATAGGCGATCATGGAATTGCCATATTATGCGTAAGGGAGGCGATAAAAATAAAGAACGGGCCAGTGAGTGATCTCGCGTCTGTCCAGCCTCTCGTTGAATCAGCCCATCAATTCGGAGGGGCCGTGAAGTTCATGCGCGACCCGACAAGAGGTGGAATGGCGGCAGTTCTCAACGAAATTGTCTCCGGCTCGGATTTCGGCATTGAACTGGAGGAAAGGAAAATCCCATTTTCAACAGGATCCAAGGCAGTCTCTGAAATGCTCGGACTTGATCTGCTCCATTCGCCATGCGAAGGCAGGGTCATAATGATATGTTCTGAATCAGAGGCCGACAAGATAGTTGCAAGGTGGAGAAAACTGCCGTCTGGAAAAGATGCCTGCGTAATCGGGGCTGTCACCGGCAATTCCGGAAAAGTCGTGCTGAAGACTGGAAGCGGGGGGATCCGGATGGTTGATTTGCCGCGCGGGGAACTTCTGCCAAGAATCTGTTAAACTGGAGTATTCCTGATGCACGAACTGTCCTTGGCTACATCGTTGCTCGAGCAGATTGCCGTCATAATGGGAAACGAAGGGGCTGGCAAGCTCCATTCCATCACGTTATCCATAGGCAAATTCTCCGGAGTTGAAAAGGAACCCTTCGAATTTGCCTTCCCATTGGCGGCGGAGGGGACCCCTGCGGAAAATGCCAGGCTAATCATTGAAGTCACTGAAATGAAGGTGAAATGCAAAGACTGCCACAAGGAGACCCTGCACGATATCCCCCTTGTCAAATGCGGAAAATGTGGTTCATTAAATGTTGAGATAATTTCAGGCAAGGAGTTCAAGATAAGATCCATGGAAGTCGAATAGATGCCACGTATACGTAACGTGCATCCGGAAATCAAGACAGATAGAAAATCTAAAATGGAGATGCCACCATGTGTACAAGCTGCGGCTGCGGTAGTGCAAACATCAGAAAACTGAACAGGATAAATAAGAAAAATGCAGTGCCGGACGGTTATCATGTCCATTCGGACGGCACAATGCATACCCACGATGATGATGCCTTGGAGCATCAGCATCAGCATGAAGGCGCTGGCGGCCACCATGACCACCACGACCCGGCTGGGCGCAGGGTCCTGGAACTGGAACGCAAGGTTCTGGAAAAGAACGATCGATTTGCCGAAGAAAACCGTGCGTTCCTTGACAAGAAGGGAATCCTTGCGGTAAATATAATTTCATCTCCGGGTTCAGGGAAAACAATGCTGCTTGAAAAGACCCTTGACAGGTTGAAAGGCAGAATCCCATGCGCTGTGATCGTAGGCGACATCCAGAGCAACAACGATGCTCTCAGATTGCAGGGGAAGGGCGCTAAAGTCCATCAGATTGAAACGAAGAGCTCATGCCATCTGCATGCCGAACAGGTAGGCAAGGTCTTCCCTGAAGTGATAGACAGGAAGACGAAGATACTCTTCATAGAAAATGTAGGGAATCTCGTATGCCCAGCCGCATTCGACCTTGGTGAGAATTTTAAAATCGCCCTCCTGTCAACGCCTGAAGGCGAGGACAAGCCGATAAAATATCCTGTTATATTCTCCGACGCCAAAGTCATTGTACTTACAAAAATCGATCTCCTGAACTATGTCGACTGCGACCTGAAGAAAGTCAGGAAGAACATCCGCCAGCTCAATCCCGGAGTCTTTGTCTTCGAGCTCAGCGCCAAGACAGGCGAGGGGATGGATGCATGGATCGAGTATCTGGTGAAGCTGACAGGGTGAGGGTAAGCGTTAAGCTGCTTTCTGACCGTGGGCAATTGGTCATATTTTGTTAAAGTATGCCACTTTCGCCGAAAGTGGCTCGAGGCTCTTTCGGCGAAAGAGCCATACTTGATTGCGTTAAATAAGGCTGATACGACCAGCCCAACGGTTACGCGTGAGGTGTGAACAATCGAATCCAAGACACATCTAAAGCTTAGATTCTTCGATATTCGAATGTTCGCTATTCCTTGTTCGACTCTTCAAGCGCAGCTATTACGGCCTGTCCAACTGAGATTCCGCAGTCATTTGTCGGGATTTTTTCATGCGTGAATACTTTCAGATTCGAAGCTTCCAGCTTGGATTTCAGTATGCCCAGAAGCAGTCTGTTCATGAAAACTCCTCCGCTCAGGACGATATTCCTTGTTGCGAACTTCGCAGTTCCGAACTCAGCCATGGACATTGCAGCATTCGCAATGGAGTGATGGAATGAGAGCGCTAAAAAATTCTTCTGCGATAAATTTTTCGTGGAAAAACTCATATTATGATTAATGAAGATCGGGGACCAGTCAATAAAAAGCATCTCATCTTTTTCAAAGGTTTGGAAAGACATGAGTGAAGCGTCAGGTTTCTCCTTGCAGCCCTCGGCGGCTTTCTGGAGATTGATTGCCGCTTCGGCCTCCAGAGCCATCTTCGGTGCGCATCCTAGCAGTGCCGCTACGGAATCGAAAAGTCTTCCAGCCGAATGGGATTTCGGGCAATTTATATTTTTCTCCGTCTGCTTGATCCACATCAGGGCAGTTTCATGATCCACGCTGTATTTTTCACAGAAATCAGAAAGTTCCGCCTTGTCGGAAGAGAGTGATGGAAATATCCTGCCTAGAAGCTGGCGTACCGGTTCTCTTACTGAAGCGTCCCCACCTGGCAGTGGAGCAGCTGCGAAAGTCGCAAGCCTTTTAAAGCCTCCTTTGTCTACGTGAAGGAGTTCTGCGCCCCATAGGTTCCCATCAGTTCCATATCCAGTGCCGTCGAAGACGAGAGCAAGAGACTCCGTGAGCCCGTGTTCTGCCATGCATGAAGCTGCGTGTGCGTGATGATGTTGAATCCGCATCAGGGGAATTCCAGCTTCATCCGCAGTCTTTCCGCCGTAGACGGTCGAGTAGTAGTCGGGATGCTGGTCAACTGCGGCGATGTCTGGCCTGGTGGTCTTTAAGATAGCCCCCGCTGATTTTTCAAATTCCATGACTGATTGCAGATCAGAAAGAGGCCCGTGGTTTCCTGACAGGAGAAGCTTGTCTCCTTGAACGGAGGAAATGGTGTTTTTAGAGTCTGCGCCAAAGGCGATGGAAGTCCGCAGTGAACGGAAAAGCGGAAGTCGTAAATCTATGAATCGGGAATCCATGATCCGGTAAGATACACTATTAACGGCCTAACACAAAGGAAATCCGATGGGACCTGGCTATTCTTTTCCAGGGCAGGTTTCAGTTGCTTTGGGAGGAGGGGGGGGCTCAATATTGAAAGTCTCCACGACTTTCACGGTGACCGGGGCTGAATATTGATTTTCGGATGTAAGGCACTTTTTCGGGCAAGATGCGACACAGGCGAGGCACATGATGCATTTCGTGCGTTCAATCTTCCATGCTTTTCCGGGCTTGTCGACCTGGATTGCATATGTCGGGCATTTTTTTGCACAGAGGGTGCAGAGGATGCATTTGTTAGTTTCTATGCCTATGTGACCACGGGTATTGGCGAAGAATACAGGCTTTTCGACCGGATACATCTTGCATGCAGTAGGACCGAGAAGGTGCTTTATAACAGTTGAAGTCATTTTAACAAAAGGATTAATAGCCATATATCATCTCTCCGTACAGCTTATGCATGGGTCAATAGTTAGGATTATAACCGGAACGTCCGCGAGATCACAGCCTTCAAGCATCTTCACGAGAGGCGCTATGTTTGCGAATGTAGGGGTGCGGACACGATATCTGTCAAGGTTCTTTGTGCCATTCCCCCTCATGTAATAGACAACTTCGCCTCTGGGCTGTTCAAGCCTGGAGAAGAATTCGCCATTGGGAAATCCAGTGACCTTCTGATCTATCGGGCCTTCGGGTATTTTGTCGACTGCCTGTTTTATGAGGTCGACAGACTGGTATACTTCACGGACTCGGACAATGGTCCTGGCGTAGCAGTCGCATGAGTTTTCGACAATCGGTTCGAAGTTAAGTTCCTTATATGCGGCATATCCGATTTTCCTCATGTCAATTGAGACACCGCTGCCCCTGAGTACGGGGCCGACAGCGCCAAGCTTATAGGCATCTTCCTTTGAGAGCATGCCTACGTTTGAAAACCTGTGCTTTATGGAATAGTCATCTATGAAGACATTCGCCAGTGGCTTGAATTCGGCTTCCATGTCCTTGAGTGTGCGGACAATCCTTTCAAGGACATCGTTTTCAATATTCTTTTTGACTCCGCCTACCTTGTTGACCCCGAAGATAACGCGTCCACCTGTAGTTTCCTCGAAGATGTCAAGTATCTTCTCGCGTACGCGCCAGCTATGCATGAAAAGACTTTCAAATCCGGCGGCGTCGGCGGCCAGGCCGAGCCAGAGGATATGGCTGTGAATCCTGGAAAGTTCAGCCCATATTGTCCGGAGATATTTCGCCCTGTCAGGAATCTGGACATTCATGATTTCCTCTATGCCCTGGCAGTATCCCTGTCCGTGGATGAAACTGCATATTCCACAGATTCGTTCGGCGACGAACGCCATGTCGTTGAAGTCCTTCTTGTCGACAAGGAGCTCAAGCCCCCTGTGGATGAATCCAAGTGATGGGATAGCCTCGACGACTTTCTCATCTCTTATTGCGAGATCCAGGTGTATCGGCTCAGGAAGAACCGGATGCTGCGGGCCGAACGGTATTATAGTCCTTTTAGGCATTCTATTTTTTCCCTTCTTCTACGGCGGCGGAAGTGACAGTTTTCTTCAAGGTGCTGAACGGAGCCTTTATATTTATCCTGTAGAATTTGCCGCCATAATTAATATTGAGTCCATGGACTTCGATTCCGAAGAGATCATGTATTTCATTCTCATAGGTAAAGGCGCTCATGAAAACACTGCTTATGCTCTTCATTTCGGGCTTTTCGACCGGTACGTAGAACCTGAGGTTCTTAAATTCGTAGTTCTTGTCGAAAGTATAGTCTATTTGGAAATGGTTGAGCTTTGTGCAGCTTATGAGTACGAGGCGGAAGCCGGACGAGGACATTTCCGCGACTTTCTTCAGGAGTTCGTCCTGGCTTGCTATTACTACTGTTTCCTGTTTTTCAATCATTTTATGATACCTTCAGGTTTAGCGGGAGGGATATAGGTTTTGTTTTTCTTCTGATCAAGTATCCCAAGGGCCTTGACTACGCCGTCGATGATTGCCTCAGGCCTGGCCGCGCATCCGGGGACATAGACATCGACGGGGATGATGGTGTCTATGCCGCCTAATGCGTTGTAGCATTCCCTGAAGAAATTACCTGTCGAAGCGCATATGCCGATGGCGACAACGACTTTAGGATCAGGCATTTTCCTGTAGATATTCTTGATGACATCGACATTCTGCGTGTTCACATATCCCGTAACGAGGAAGATGTCGGCATGTTTTGGATTTCCGGTATTGATGATGCCGAAGCGTTCAACATCATACATCGGAGTAAGGCATGCAAGCACTTCAATGTCGCACCCGTTGCAGCTCGACCCGTCGTAGTGGACTATCCATGGGGATTTGGTTATGAATGACATAGGATTATATTTTCACCTTTTCAATAATAAAGAGAACTATGAGGTTGAGTCCGCCGAAAACAAGTGACACCGTCCATGAGGATGTGAGGGTCAGCTCCCACTTGAATCGCGCGAAAGTGTTGTCGATGAGGATTTCAATGAAATATGCGGCGATGATGACGCTGACGGCGATCACCGGGTTGGCAGCGAAGAAGAGATAGATTATTCCGAGCATGATTGCGGTTTCATACCAGTGAGCTATTTCTACAAGGGCGAGTGACGGGCCGGCGAATTCAGTGGTCACGCCTTTAATTAATTCCTGATGCGCATGGTGCGATGTTGAAAGGTCGAAGGGGGATTTGCGGAGCTTGATGGTCAGGATGAAAAGCAGACCGATGAATACACCTGGAAGATGGCTGATCGTGCTGAAGTCGGCCACGTCGGCGATAGCTCCGACCTTGAAGCTCTTTGTGGCCATGAAAAGCCCGACTGCGGCAATGAGGAGCATCGGTTCGGCAGACATCATAAGGAGGAGTTCGCGCTCGGCTCCGATGAAGCTGTAGGGTGAGTTGGTAGAATATGCCGCAAGGACGAGGAATATGTCCGCGAGCGTGAATGCAAAAATCACCAGCAGGAGATCCTGTCCTGTGAAGAAAAGTATTCCGCTAGCGACCATGAATATCAGATAGCAGATGAGATAGAAGCTGTGGTAGAACTGGTTCACCATCAGGTTTTCCTTTTCGAACAGCTTGAGGACGTCGAAGAACGGCTGGAGGAGCGGCGGTCCGTAGCGCCCCTGCATTTTTGCGGTTATGATCCGGTCAAAACCTGCAAGGAGTCCGCACGCTACAGGGGTGAGTATTACAAAAGCCAGAGCTGCCAGTAAAAGTTTCATATTGTTATCTTGCCCCATAACAGACAATAGTGAATGTGATTATTATAAGAATTGTTGATATGACCACGCTCAGTTTGAAGAGCCTGGCCTCTCCGAAATATTTCTCGAGATAATAATTGCTGAGTTTCCATTCCTTTGTTCCCAGCGAGCCGGTGAACTGTGA
>JBAQUG010000579.1:0-7368 GCA_049297395.1 Victivallales bacterium
CGGACAGACCGTTTTTCATTGCATTCTCAAGGAAGCGCGTGGTGATCTCCTCGGCCAAGTCGATATATCCATAATCTAGCAGTCCACGGCAAATAAAATAGTTCGTCGGCCCCCAGACATCGCCGCGCCACATGATGCCATTGGGGCAGGCCGGCACTCCGCCATCGTCGAATTGGCGGCTGTTGCGCCCCACCGTTGGAATCGGCAGGTTCGTGAACCAATCCGGTCCGGCAAGTTTGGCGGCCATTTGTTCCGCCTGTTTCTTGTCCGGAACCCCCGCCCAGAGCGGGATCCAGCTGCCGATGGTCGGAGTCCGTATTTTTTCCAGAGATCCGCGCCTGACTGCCAGAAAAGTGCCTTCCTGCTCGTCCCACATAATACGGCGCATGGCGGCAATCCCTTTTTCCGCCCGTTGGTTGCGGCGTTCGGCCATCGCGTGATCGCCGGACTTTTCAGCAAGCCGCGCCAGTGATTGCTCGGCTTGAATCAGAAAGGAGGTGATCCCAGGCAGAAGGATCGTCCCGTACATCGCCGGGCCGCCGCGACGCGGGTGCGGGGCAAGTGTCAGTTCATCCATGCACGCTTCCATATCAAAGCTTTCAAAACGGGCCGACTGAATGGTTCTTTGCATCCGCACTTCGGGGGCTACCGCCGGATCTTGGATCCACTTTACCGTAGACATGTTTTCCAGCGCCAGGGGGGCATAGGTGCCAACGGTGATCAATCCAAGTTCATCAATATCGCGTTCGCGCCAATACCAGTCATGGTATCGCTCCAGCCGCGACAGGGAATCAGCGGTAACCAGGCCAAGATCCGGTTGCCGAGCGGAAATCCGTTCCATGGCCCAGGCGATGATGCAATGCCCCTGGGTGTTGGGGGAATAGCTTTCCGGCTTGACATTGTTGGAGACCATCCCCTGCGCATACTCAGGTGCAAGGCCGGCCCACATATCCTGGAAATCCCAGTAAATGGAAAAAGAATCCCGCAGGTTTTCTTCAAACCCGGGTGCTAAGCTCAGCAGGTCGGCCAGGAACATGGCGTCCCAGATCCAATGCCCGTTGTATCCAAAGTCCGGGGCCAGCCATTTGCGGCGCAGCAGCCCCTCCGGCTCGCGGATGTTCGGCATCACGCAGATGCGGTAGGCGTCATCCACCAGCCTGGCTGCTGAAGAATCCTGCCACTTGTACTGCCTGCCCAATTTCTGCAGCCATGCGTCGATTCTTGGCTGGTCGGTCATCGTCGGCTCCTTTTGTTCAGTGTTATTCCTGTTTTGCCGCCGGGCGGAACACCAATTTACAAAAAAATGTACAAACGTCGGTAATCTCATCAAAAAACATGACTATCTTATGCCGCCCAGCGGGCAGTTGGACGTTCTGTTTGCCAAGAGACTTCTGGGGGGACCGGAAGCCTTCTCCGGAATCCCACGCCGTAGAGAGCTGCCATTTCAACAGGGTCGTGCCGGGTGTTCCGGCCTCTCCAAAATTGAGGCGGATTGTTTCGTCCTTGACATTGCCTTTCTCGTAAAGTTTCTTGAAGTAGTCCGGACGGTTCATGAACAGCTCGACTTCATACTCTCCGGCTGCCGCCACTTCGACTTCGTAGGTGATCCACTGGGCGAACTCCCAGCCCGCCTGCACGGCTTCCGGCGCATCTCCCAGTTCGCTTTTCCGGTAGGCAATATTGGGGTCTCCCGGCTTGCCCCGTGCGCTTTTGTAGGCGATTCCGTTGCCGCCTTCGTCGTAGCATCCGCCCTTGACGGTGCCGGGAATCTTCTGCGGATTGCCCTGGTAGGCAGTTCCGGTGAACTCCCTGCCGTTGATCAAATCTATCTTCAACGGCGCGGATTGTCCGATCAACCCGCTGTCGTCCCGGGCCATGGCAATGACCGTGTTGGTTACATTGGGAAACAAATTGTCGACAGTGAATCTCGTCTTCACCGTGGCGGCATCAACCTTTTTTTCGGCCCGGATGCGCCCCATGGAGAACAGCATGATTTCGGACACTTTGCCGTCAGCGGAGGCGGTGACATCGAAGGTGAGCGGTTCGCCCTGTTTGAAAGATCCTTTCCCGGCGATGGACAGAGTCACTGCGGGCGGCTTCCTGTCACCCGTATCCTCATCGTAGATGCGCACGTAATCGACAACCATGCTGTCGGGAAGTTTCGCCTGTTCCAGGCGACCGTAGAACGGATCGGGATCCTTGGGGTCAGGGACGCACACGGCAGTGCATATAATAAACTTTAGAGGCGCGCTCGTCACCGTGACATTGCGGTAGTTCTGCCGGATCGTTTCCTGTCCGTCCACGTAGAATATGTGTTCAAGCGGCGTCCACTGGAATCCGACCGTGTGCCACCCGTCGTACTGCTCCAAGATTGTTTTCCGACCGCTTGAGACGCGGCCTAATTTCCTGCTGCCAAGGATGTCGCGTTCACCGATCCCCGTGACTTGGCCCCCGTCACCGGGAATAAAGTCCATTCTGATGTTGCAGTGATATCCTTGACATATGTCGTTCTCCTTTTTCGGCTTGTAGAAGTCCTCGAAAATGTCGAACTCCTGGGGATAGACAAAGGTGTCCACACCGTGGCTATGGGGAAATCCGCAAAGAAACACGGATGACCACCAGCCGGGCTGGCGCGTGAACTGCACCCGTGTTTCAAAGTAGCCGTACGCCTTTTCGAACCGGCCATGCACGCCGGTAGTAAACCGCACCGTGCCGTCAGGATCCTGGGTCAGCTGCAACACCAGTGAACCCTTCCCATCAAGGAAAAGGTTTTCCGTGGATGGTTTCGTCTTCATGCTTGGCCAATTCAACGGCCTATCCGGAACCACATACCATTTTCCGGTATCCAGTTCGGCGCCGTCGAACTCGTCATGCCAGACCATCTTCCATTTCTTGTCCGACGGAGGTCCTTCGCGGTATCCCGCCTTTGTCACGAGGTTCTTGGGGGTGGCGCGGATCGCCGGGTTGCGCAGATCCTCCGGCCCTCCAACCGCCAGCATCGCCGAGCTGGTGCCCCGGATCATGCGGATGACCAGCACGTGCGGCCCCTTGGCCATCTCGACGGTGGCGGTGAAGTTATGGATGTTCGGTGGAGATGTTTCGTTTCCCTTGCCGCTGAGCGTTTCGGAGATCAGCGTTCCGTCCAGGTACGCCTCGTACCACCAGTCGGCGCCGAATCCGAAGGTGGCTCGACCGGCTGCTTCTGTTTCGAATGGAAGATAGACCCAGGCCGTGCTGCCGGCCTGCGTCCCAGTGAAGGGGGCAAGATCAAGAGTGCGGCTGGGGCCGAAGTCCGCAGTGCGCCCCTCCGCCTGCTTCTCGCCGATCTTCAGCACCGTCGGAACGCTACGAAGCAGTTCCGGAGCCGGTACGCCATCCTCCCTGGCGAACGGCCCAAAGATTACGGCCTTTGCTGGCAGTACCACGTCGCCTTCCGGTATGGAATCCTTGGCCTGGGCGGTGACGGTCCATAGTGCGGCGGCGATCATTGAAGTCAATAGTGTCCGGGAAAAGTATCTCATGTTGTCTTCCAATGGTTTAATTGATAAAAGTTGATTTTCTGAATTATTTTCCATTTTTTCATCCTTCTTTGTTTTTGCTGCCATAGCCATCCTGTTGTTTACCTAAATTTAATGCTGCCTCAAATGCAAAATCCAGGTTAATTCATCAACCATGGGGCGCGATCCGGGCCGACCGGCTCCAGCTCAGATCTGCTGTATGGACTGACGTGCCCGTCGCAATGAAGTACGTTGGTCGCCCTCCGGTGGCGATTGTATTCGATGCATGCCCCCCAGTGGGACCAAAAAGAACCAGTGTTATGGTCGTCGTACCCCCATGCGGCCGAACTCGTGTAGGTGTCAAGCGCAAGCGCCTGCTGCGAGGGGTGGATGAACTGGGAGATCTTTCTTTTTCCAGGATAGGGGCCTGCCGCAGATCCCCCTGCGGGAAAAGTCGCCATGCCATAAAGTGAAAGCCGACAGTAAATAAAGGACAAAGTCGGATTGACTGCCGGACAATGGAAAGTGCCGTTGAGCTTGAATTTTTCCGACCATGGACTGTAGCTGCCGCTGATCTCAGCTGTAATGCTCTCGCTGCTGAAATATGGTTTGAGCATTCTTGTCCAATCATAGACACCAAGATCGTTTACGGCCGCACCAGTCCATATTCCTGAATGGCAGACAGGAACATGCTCGCCATAATCGCCCACATAATAATTCCACGCAAGTCCAATCTGCTTGAGGTTGTTCTTGCAGACGCTGTCTTTTGCCATATCCCTCGCGGATTTCAGCGCCGGCAGCAGCATGGCCGCCAGAATTGCGATGATCGCAATTACGACCAATAGTTCGATAAGTGTAAAACACTTCCTCTCTACAGGCAGCTCAATAAGTGTGAACCTGCACGGAGGTTTAACCGTTTTCCATTTTAACAGTTTTACAGCGATACCGAAATGCCGTAATGCCGGCACGCCTGAACCCGGTTCCGATTTCCTCGTCATTTTCATCTCCTTGTCATGGTGAAATAACAGTTATTCGAGCAGTACGGCCCCCCATTTTGCGGGGCTTTGAAACGGTTTCCCCTTGATGCCCAGCACGGAGTTTGAGAGATTTACGCCGTCGGAGCCATGCATGTGGTCGATCGCCACGTCCATGCCGATCATCTGTCCTGCGACAGGTGAAAATGATTGAGAGACAATCGACCATGGGATGGAGGCCTCGATGCAGTATCCGGAATCGCCGACACTGCTTCCTATGGTTATTTTCGGTTCAGCAAGAGTCGCCACGACTCCCACCGCATCCCCCATCTTCCTTCTTTCTATCCTGCCGCCGAAGGGGAGATCATCCTTGATCCCCAGCGGACACAGGAAGATTTGCGCGGCATCGTCATTGTACATTTCAGTCTTCTTGTTTTTTGCATCGATGAAAACCTCAATGCAGTCGTTCGCCCAGAATCTCTCCATGGAATCCGGACGCTGCGGTTTGAATTTGCCGGACACCTGGACGGCGACATACAGATTTGCCTTGTCCCAGCCCAGCCATGTTTTCGTGCTCACCCCGTCCTGTTCAAATGTTGCCGCCTGCTTCTGCGACCATTCCGAAAGATCACCGTCAGTCTTGACGGGAAAGTCCACCTTTCCAGCGCGCCGCAGCGGGTACAGGTTGACTGGCACGACATGTGTTTTCTTCCTTGCATTGGAAGAGGCGATGTTCACCTCGATCCTGCTTTCGAGCAGCTGTTCAGTCGGCTTCAGCGACATTGTTCCGGCAATGGTCCTGCTCGAGCCGGGATCAACGGATATTTTCTGCTCGGCCGCGATATCCTTGAACACGATCTCGTCCGGCTTCTTTATCGATATCGTGTATTCCATCTGCTGTGCGAGACGGTTCCGGATTGTCAAATCAAACTTTCCGGTGTCGCCCGCCCGCAGGTTTTTCGTTGCATTGACGGAGGAGGATATTTCATTTTTCCATGAGGCGATGCTTTCCTTCTCCGCACTGTCGGCGATGGCGCTGTCGGGATGTTCCTCATATGCCAGCGCGGCGAACATGAGCCTGTAGCCGGTGTCGGCGTCGGACAGTGACAGCTTGTTTTCCTTTCCGATCAGAGCGCGTGCCACCGGAACGGAGAAGTACCACACATTCCGGCTGCCCTCCATCAGATCGGGAGTAGAATCACCCATGAACAGCGGGATTTTCCGGCCATTGAGATCAGCAGTAATTTTTTCAGCAAACAAAAGATCATCGCTACTCAGAGCCATGCGCAGCAGGACGGTTTCCGTGTCTTTCGGCTGTCTCGCAGCCGGTATTGACAGATCCAGTCCATCCTTGAAGACCGTGTTTACCGTAGGTGAATAAAACTCGGTTTCATCGAGTGTCCTGGAAGGTGCAATGGATTTCCACTTCAAATCCCATCGGATTGAATAGACCCCGTAGGGCGCAAGGGTGAGCGGCAGGCCGCCTTCCCTGTCCGCCAGCGCTTCCTCCGCATGGACCAGGACGCCATCGGCATAATAGGCGGAACGCAGACGTACGTCTGCATTCCCGGTAACCATCCCCGGGTTGACAGCGATCTTTTTTTCCTGCGGGCTGTCGTTGAAAACACTTACAACCAGCTGGTTTTTGCTGGGACTGCAGGCGAATGCGCGCACCTCTGGATCTCCCGGCCTGTCCGCATAGAGCATTTTTCCCCGGGTGTCGGCAAGAACCCAGTACAGATAGTATGTATAGTTGGGAACCAGTTTTCCGTCCTTTTCCACCACCAGGCCGCGGGTGTCCATGACATCATAGAAATAACTGAAGGTGTCAAACTTGTCGGGATTGGAAAGAGCCATGAAGAGCTGCTGGATCCAATAGGTGAACCTTGCTTTTTCTATTTCAGGCGTATGCTCGACATCACCGACCTTGTACTGCATCTCTGTTATGACGGCCTGCGGCCTCGTCTTCCTCAGCAATTCGCCCTGTGACTGGAGCATCTCAAGCCAGGCAAGATGCGTATAGGCGCCAGGTGCATAACAATGATAGTTGAAATACTGGACGGAGTGCCCTTCGTCTTTCAAGAATGGCACCGTCCATGCATCCCAGCCGGGAAATGAGAACATTGCCTCATCGGCTAAACAGGGTCCGAGGATGCTGACTTCAGGAGCCTGTTTTTTCATGTGCTGCGAAAAACGGTTGAAGACGCGGAGCCAGGTGTCGACCGCTTCCTTGGTCGTGGCAAATGAGCCTGTCCAGCAGGGATAGTTTGGTTCATTGAACGGCTGGAGGAATCTGGCGTTCAGCCCGGGATAATTTTTTTGCAGAGCCTTCCAGAATGACTCCAGCGCGAGATTCGCTTCGGCTGGATGCTTTTCGGCATATCCGTCAAATATTTCAGGAATGCAGATGGAGACGCTTGTAATGCCCCACTTCCTGAAGAGTCCCGCTTGACATGCTACTCCAAATTCGCCAGGTCCGACTTTGGTGGGATTTTTCGCCAGTCCTTCAAGCTTCTGTGCAAGCAGCATATCCGTTGTCCTGGGAAAATCCTGCTGATACCACTTTTCATATGCCTCCGGCAGTTTATCCGCGGGGATGATCAGCTTCCTGTTGGCATTCCTGGCATTCCATGGCGTAGTAAGCGGGGGGATGCAGGATATCCACGCAAATATCGTGCGTCCGCTGGTGAGGTTCAGCTCCCGCATCTCCTGATCGACTCGTCCTCCAGTCTTTCCCATCGCCATGCTTCCGAAAATATTCTGGACCTCCCCAAAACCATTCACCCGGCAGTTATAGTCCGGATATACATTTATGCGCGCTGATTCCTGTGCGCCCAGAAGCATTGGCAGCGAAACTGCCGCAGCAAGACCGCAGAAGTATTTCAGGATCGTTTTCA
>JBAQUG010000580.1:0-13750 GCA_049297395.1 Victivallales bacterium
TCACAAGACAGTCTTCGGTGATTACTCTCTCGTCGGGAACCCCGAAAGTTATCTTTCTGAGCGTCCTGGTTACTGTCTTGAACACGCTTTTGTCTGATTCTGTCATTCAATTCCCCCGATACTCATCATTAAATTAAATATTGGACCCCATGAAATCAGGTTTTAGAGGATCCCTTGTGTTTTTTGCCGAAAAAAGCCATGACTTGCTGTAAGTCATCCCATGCGTCCTTCTTGGCCGCCGGATTCCTGAGCAGATACGCTGGATGCAATGTCGGCATCACCTTGATCCCCCTGAATTCCTTCCAGTTCCCTCGGATTTTCGTAACACCAGCCTGTCCGAGAATGTATTTCAGGGGAACTGCGCCAAGCAGGACTATCGCCTTCGGCTGTATTATTTCAATCTGCCTGAGAAGATATGGCAGGCATTGTTCCGCTTCGTCATCCATCGGAGCCCTGTTATCCGGGGGCCTGCATTTCACGATGTTCGCGATATACACCTCCTTGCGGGTGAACTGCATCGCCTCGATCATCTTGTCGAGAAGCTGCCCGGCCTTTCCGACAAATGGAATTCCCTGCTCGTCCTCATCCCTTCCCGGTCCTTCCCCTATGAACATGAGTTCGGCCTTGATGGAGCCGTCCCCGAATACTGGATTCGTACGGCTCTTGTGCAGCCTGCAGCGCGTGCAGGCCGCCGCCTTTTTCTCGAGCACCTCGTACGGCATGTCTTCCACGTTGAGCTTTTGAAGCGGCGCTGATTCGGATTCCTTGTCTGTCGGCTCCATTGTTTTTGATGGTCTTGCCTCTGCTGCGGTAACATATGCCTGAACTGCCACAGGCCGGGATGGCGCGGGAGCCCTCCGTTCAACTGTGTTTGCGGTTTTCGCGGCTTCATTTACGCCAAGCTTCATGAAATCACGCAGCACCGCAGGGGCGAGCTCGGCATATTCATGCTGCTCAGCCTCGATTTCAAGACATTCGATTATTTGGTTTAAAAGACCTTGCTTGGACATGGGTGTTCCATTGTTTTATTCCAGGTAAACATGTAAATATTCACTGAAGGAGATGATCCAGTGAATATCTGCCACTATACATTTTAAAGGGGCAGAATACAAAACCGTGTTTGATTTTGCCGAAAACAAGTTATAGTTCTGCCTTTTGCTGAAAACATATTCAACGGAGTTCAATGATGAGATCTCATTCCAGGATGATTGTCCTTCTCTCCTTGTCGGCATTGATTCTTTTTTCGGGTTTCCTCGGACTGGCCCAGGAAACTAAAAATCAGGCTAAAACGGCCTCGGTTGAACAGGGAACCGGCAATGATGTGGAAAAAAACGATGTACAGCCTGCCGAGAACATTGAAAGATACTGGGACAAGGTCTTCAAGAGGCTGGAAAGCAACTTCCATTATGAAAAGCTGTCCGCCAGGGACATTTTCATGTTTTTCGGATGCATAGCACTAACATTGATCATCGCCCGTTTCTCCAGATGGTTCCTGGAGAACTACGCCGCCAAAGTGGCCTCGAAGACTGAGACGGAGGTTGACGACCTGGCTTTTGAGGCGATAGGGAAACCGGTATCGATGATCGTTTTTGCCATCGGCCTCTACTTCAGTTCTTCTCTGATATTCCCGCTGATGTCGGACGCTGTGATCGCCCTGGTCTGGAAGCTCTGCACTGCGATATTCGCAATGGCGGCAGCCTGGGCCGCCTACAGGCTCGTCTCAGTGGTCGATTATCTCGTCGGAAGATATGCCAGGAGAAGCGACAACGAACTGGACGATCTTGTAGTCCCGGCGATAAGCAGGACCCTGAAGGTCATTGTCGTCGTCTTCTCCGTACTTCTCATCGGACAGAACATCTTCAACCTCAATATCACCACGCTGCTTGCAGGTGCAGGTGTAGCCGGACTTGCCGTCGCCTTCGCCGCACAGGATACGATTGCAAACGTCTTCGGATCGATAATGGTCATCATGGACCAGCCGTTCAAGGCGGGCGAAATCATAAAGGTCGAGGCAGTCACCGGGCAGGTCGAACAGATCGGGTTCAGGAGTACGAAGATCAGGACTCTCAACGGCCATCTCGTGACCATCCCCAACAAGAACATGGCGAATGCAGTAATCGAGAACATCAGCAAGCGCCCGTTCATAAAGCATGAGATGAATCTCACGCTGGTCTATGACACCTCTCCTGAGAAAATGGAGAAGGCCGTCCAGATACTGCATGAGATCTTCGACAATCACGAGAATATGAAGAAGGAGTTCCAGCCGAAGATATTCTTCAATTCGTTCAATGACTGGTCCCTGAACATTTACATTGTCCTCTGGTTCAGCTCAAACGACTACTTCGCATTCCTCGGCTGGACCCACAGGAAGAACCTCGAAATCCTGAAGCGGTTCAACGGGGAGGGGATCGAATTCGCGTTCCCGACCCATACCACGATTCTCGCCACCGACCCGAAGCACAGGCCGGAAATAATAATGCCGCGGAAAGACGGGCCAGCCTAACTGTTAATCCGGACTGTCTAGCTCTTTTTGCGCATTAAAGTATGGCGTTTCCGATGAAAACGCCTCGTGCCGGTTTCGGCGAAACCGGCATACTGTAGATGGGAATGATCAAGGAGTATTGATTTCCCTGGGCATCGCTTGGCAAGAGTAGATTGATGGAGTATCTTATTGAATAACGTTTGGGTGTGAGAGTGATCTTCCCAGGGGGGGACATGAAAGCCAATCCGCATTTTTCTATCTTGATCGTCGACGATGAGCCTGTCGTAAGGAAGATGATAGCCCATAGCATCAGGAATTACGGATACGACAACTATCTTGAGGTGGACCATGGCGACGACGTAATTGCCTGCATCGAAAAAAACAGTCCCAAGGTCGTAATACTCGACCTTAAGCTTCCCGGAATGGGCGGAGAGGAACTCCTGGGCATGATTGCCGGGAAGTATCCCGAGATCATCGTCATTATCGTCACGGGCTCCAGTGATATTGCAACCGCAATACGGTGCATGAAGAACGGAGCCTTTGACTTCATAGTGAAGCCTGTCGATGGTTCACTTCTGATGGCTGCGATAAAAAGGGCCGTTAAGATGCAGGAGCTGAAGCTGGAGAATGAGAATCTTGCCAGGCAGTACTCCGCCGATGAGCCCGGGCATCCGGATATCTTCGTCGATATCATAACAGGCAGCCCCCTGATGAAAAAACTATTCCGCTACTGCGAAGCAATCGCCCCATCCACCTACCCAGTCCTTGTTACAGGTGAAACAGGAACAGGGAAGGAACTGTTCTCCAAGGCCGTGCATTCGCTCAGCGGCAGGAAAGGGAAGCTTGTATCGGTCAATGTCGCCGGAGTGGACGCGAACGTCTTTGCCGATACCTTGTTCGGGCACATCAAGGGGGCCTATACCGGAGCCGACCATCCGCGCAGCGGTCTTGTAGAGGAGGCGTCAGGTGGAACCTTGTACCTCGACGAAATAGGCGACTTGAGCATGGACTCGCAGGTGAAGCTCCTCAGGCTCATACAGGAGCATGAATATTCGCCCCTGGGATCGGATGCGAAAAAGACTACGGATGCAAAGATAGTTGCCAGCACCAGCCAGCAGCTGCTGAATCTAGTGGAGGAGGACAAGTTCAGGAAGGATTTGTACTACAGGCTTGTCACCCACCATATCAATATCCCCCCTTTGAGGGAGAGGAAGGATGACATACCGATGCTCCTCGACTTTTTCCTCGGGCGGGCCTCCCGGGAGTTCGGCAAGCCGAAACCTTCCTGTCCTCAGGAACTGACCGTGCTTCTGAAGAATTATGATTTTCCTGGAAATGTCAGGGAATTCAAATCCATGGTGCATGATGCCGTAGGCGGACATATTTCCAAGATCCTGTCGCTGGAAAGCTTTGCAAGGCATATAAACAGCATTGAAACAGGCGCTCCATCGCGGATGAAAACCACAGGTATCGTAGAAATGTTTGCCGGCATGGAAAAACTTCCCATGAGCAGGGATGTTACACAGGCCCTGATTGATGAGGCCATGAGGCGTTCAGAAGGAAACCAGAGCATGGCTTCGAGACTGATTGGAATCTCCCAGCAGTCTATCAGCAACCGCCATGGAAAAGCCAAGAAGAAACCCGTACAATAATTTGGTAACCACCTCTTTTATAGCTGCCCCTATCTTCCTTTCAATCAACAAAATGCAGATAATTCAGTCCGCTTTCTACTATAAAATAGTACCGGCACAAGGGGCGTTGACCTGTTGATGAAAATTTATAATACATTTATAATAAGCATGTTAAGTGCCTATATTGGCGGGTTGGCATGGCTACTGCTATATTATCGTTGTAAAGAAGATGTGTTCTTTAAAAAATTACAGGAGTTAGTTGTGCTGAATCCACGACGCCTGTTTCTATCGGCGCGAGCCTGACGGGCGGGATCCACCAGCGATGGAAGCGATTGCTACTGTCCCTGTTGATACCCTCGCAGTGTTCGCGCAATAGTTTAATGAATTGCCTCTTAGTTCCCATTCCCATAGAAGGAGTTCTGCGGATCCCCCTCCGCGGGGCTCCTTCGCTTTTTCCAGCCTGTCCCCTTGATAATTTGCAGTTCCAGATTATTTTTATTACATTAGTAAAAAGATATTATATGAGGGAGGAATGAATATGAAGCGTTTAATTGTAATGTGTCTTATGGCGGGGATCTTCATCGCGGCGGCTCTATCGGCCTCGGCTGAAGCCAAGGTCAAGAAATACCAGGTTACCGGTCCGATCGTGGAAATGACTGATACCAAGATCGTCGTTCAGACAAAAGACGACGGCAACTGGGAGATCACACGCGATGCTACTACCAGGATCACAGGCGAACTCAAGGTTGGCGCAAAGGTGACCGTCGAATACCGCATGACGGCCATCGCGGTTGAAGTGAAGGCCGACAAGGCTGAAAAAGCCGACGCAAAAGCTGCTGGCAAGTAAAAATGTGGTTGATATGCTTGAAGCAATTATCATTCAGGCAGAGAGTGTTTATCCATGAATCCTTGAATGATTCCAAGCAATAGTCAAAACAGTGCTTCCTGTCTTCTGGGTAAATATTCGCTGAACGAACATCGTTCAGTGAATATTTACTGGCAGTGCTTTACGCCAGACCTTGATTTTCCGTTCCATCTCCTCCGATATCCAGCGGTTGATGTTCCTGAAATACCAGGCCTTCTCCGAAATGCCGGATTTTCCCGCCAGTTCACGCGCCGGCTTGAACGCCTCTATCATGGCCTCACCCGAAGCGATGGCAGCTCGCAGCGCGCCTTTATCATCCGCCGCCAGATGACATGCGGCGTTGTTGACGGCGTCCTGCTGGTGTGACATGACTGCAAGTTCCGCCGCTTCGAAGCGGGACCGGGCGGCTTCTTTCCCAATCAAAGCCGTAAGCCGTCGGGATTTTTTTCCTGAAGGCGATTTTAGCAGCCTGTCCGTCGCCTTTGCCAGTTTGACGGAGCATCGCAGGTAATCCTTCGCCATCTCCCGTCCGAACGGCAGGGTGTTTTCTGGGAGCCAGCGGTAGTCAAGATAGATGTCATTCTCATAGTCGCACATGCGCATGGCCGAGGTGAATATCTCCGCCCGCGCATCCAGATGGTCGCGCATCACGCCGGATCCGCCGGTGATCGCCGCATCGATCACGGAATTGAATTCTGCTGGAGAAAGATTGCTGTCCCAGAGGAGCCGGGAAAAAAACAGCATATTCCATTCCGGTGCCAGCGTAGGCCCGCCGACCTGCAGGGCCATGTGTGTCTCCATCCCGTATTTTTCATACGTCCGCATGTCTCCCGCGATCACATCAGGCAGATATGGGCACATTCCCCGGTAGAGAATCCGGTCAAAATAGTATTCAAAGGTATGGGCATCATCAATGCCCTTGAATTTTTCCACCCAGGCGGCAAGCGCCTTCAGGTAAAACCGGTTCTTGGCGCAATGTGGATCGTCCAGGCCATGGCCATAGCAGCGTTCACGCGGCGCGAAGAGCAGGAAATTTTCCTTTGCTGGGGGGATGTTGCCGTTCGGTTCCATCGTGTCGTGATACGCTATCATTGGAACGCGCATTGGAAGTTTTTCCCCGCGGACTGCCTCGGCGAGGTTTCTCATCGCAAGCATGGCCTGGTCGGAAGGTCCGAATCCGCGGCATAACGGGCACATGCACCAGCCTCCGCCGGGCAGATCGTCCGGCCAGAGATGAAGTGCATGGTAGCCTTCCGCCACAGCCTCTTTCGCCTGTACCAGGAAATTCCGCCTCATTATTTTCCGCGCCTCCGCGTTTACCGCGCAGGAATTGTAGTCATCAACACGCTTTCCGCCAAAATCATCTGGCATCCTCATGCGGAAGAGGTCGGGCTTTTTGGCAAAGAGATTCCGGGGCAGCAGATCACGGTATCCATGCTGGCCCGCCTCGGCGTGCAGTCCGAGTTGCTGCAACAGGCCTTTTTTGCCCCTCACAAATTCTCCTATGCTGACAGCATTAAAACGGAGCTTGGCAAAGAATTTCAGCCAGTCGCCCAGTTCAAAATCATAGGTGAGGCCGCAATAAAATACACCCCTGTATTTGAAGCGAGGCTTCATCACTGCCCTGAACGACTTAATCGAAGGGTTTCCGCCCTTCCGGATTTCCGGTATCCATTCGCCTTCTTCCCCCGGCATCAAAAAGACAAAGCCCAGCCTTTCGGACAGGTCGTAGATTCCGTTCAGGATGCCCTTGCCGCTATTGGCGGAAATGACAATTCCCCTCGGTGAAGCTTCCAGTGCGTAGGCGTCAGGAAAGACATCTCCAGAAACATGTGGAACAGCAGGCGATGCCGCGCCCGGCGGAACGATGATAAGACAGAACTTTCCGGAACCGGAAGATTTCCCTGCCTTTTGCACGGTGACATTCAGCTTGCATAAAAGCCTGGCCAGTTCGGAAACCGCATAGTCGAAACATGAATCCCCCGGCCTCTCACGGCAGCGGATTTCAAGTTTTTCTGGAAATACGAATTCAGACATGTCAATATCCTCCTATGTTTACGCCGTGTGCAACAAATCTTGAAACACTTACGGTTTGGTCTCTTTCTTGTTGGTATTGGCGGGGATATTCCCCTCTGGATACGCCTCTAAACGGATTGCACGGATTTTCGGCTTGACGCCTGCATATGGTTTATCCATGTAATAGAAACCGAGCAACATGAGTTCGTTGTCTTCTCCGGGACGCAGCCAGCGGTCAAGACGCGGTCCGGGGGGATAAGCTTCTACTTGCCCAACATATCCCGTCCTGTTGATGAGAACAGCCTGAATGCAAGCCTGTCCGGGTTCGCCGTCATATTCAAGCGCAAGGCGGACCTGACGCCCGCTCCAGTCCTTTGGAATTTTAACCATATGCTTTAAGCCGAAAAATGTCGTCTTTCCGTCCAGAGGCAAAGTCAGAGTGCCGGCGTCGTGCTCCCAGTTCTCCATCCGCGTCCAGCCGTCTGGCAGATCGATGTGGTCGCTGGCGGAAGGGACGCCGCGGAGAAAGAGTGTTCCCGTAGAGCCGCGCTCCAGTCCATTGCCTTCAACCTGGATGGCAAGGTCAAGGGTTCCGGTGGCTGCTTCAGCTGTTACATCGAATGAAAATAATCCGCTCAAGTCTGTTTTTCGTGCTTTGCCATTGACCCAGATGCTTCCGCGGTCACGGAGGCCAAATTGATAGAAGCCGGTCATTCCCATCAGCACGCGCTGGTTGGCACCGCGCCACGTCCTGGGAATTTCCACGCGTTTCCGATATTGGACGCAGGTCGTATCCTTCCATCCATTGGCCAGCCACGATCCCATCGAGCCATCCGTCCATCTGGGATCGCTGGTATCGGCGTTGAGCCACGTGGTATCCTTCGGATCCGCAGGATTGCGCAAGACCTTCCACCCGCAGTTTAGATCCATCCCTTTTTCGTCCATGCTGGCCGAAATTTCAGCGGCTTGAGCCACTACCGAATCGGCCAGTGAAGACGGTACCGCCTCGATGGCGCGCCAGTGCCGCCGCTGCACTTCGAGCCAATGAAGCGGGCCTTGCAGCCCGGCATTATCACGCAACACGGCGAACTGCCGCACCTGGTAGGGTGTGAAAGACTGCAGTCCAAAACTTAATTTGCCTTCCGCGAACTCGGTGGGCACATCCGGCACACCGTTCGCTGTTGTTTCGATGGCCTTGACCGGTCCGACACGGACAGCGGAAAGATTTGACTCCAGCTTGTCAGTCAGTTTCCAGGCGTTGCCGGAGATGCCCATCGCGCAGGCGAAGTAGACATCGTAAAGGCCGTTCTTGCTCTCTCTCCGTTCGAGCCAGACGCGATCATCGCCGACGCGGGTTTCGCGCTTGATTCCGAGCGAGCCGAGCATTTCCTCGAGCAATTCCTGGCATTGGCGGCCATTAAGCCATTTGCCGTTATCGTCCATGAATCTCATGAAGAACGGCGTGCCAAGCAGAATGAACCGCCCCTTGCCGGCGCGGACGTCAACCGCCGCCATGGTGCCATCGTTCCAATAGGCGACCGGATGGACGTTGGGGCTGTCGGCGTGGATCGCGATTGCGCCGGCGGTAGACTTCTTGCCGGTAAAGTCAATGGATACGCCGCTGCCCTTGCATTCCTTGCCCTGAAGGCTCGGCAGAAGTTCCTGGTTCATGGTGAACTTGAGATTGCCCAGAGGCCATTCGTGCAATTTTCCGGAGGTGACGAGCTTGGGTTCGATGCGCAGGCCGAACTGTTCGGCGAGTGGCCAGGCGTTCCGTTGTTCGGGCGAATGCTGTCCGGTGTGGTGCAGGGCGATGAATGTACCGCCTTTCTCGACGTAGCGGCGCACCGCCTTGACCAGTTCCGGTTCCATGACTGTCGTGGCGCAGTCGATGATGACTGGCAGGTGATCGGCCCGCCCCTTCATGAACTCCGTGCCATCCACCAGTACCGGCGGCAGTCCCATTGATGGCAACGGGCCGCGGGAAAGATCCCAGTCCCAGTTGGACAGGCTTTCATACCGGTGATCCTGCCGCGCATCGCGCAGCATCCCAAGTTTGAATTCGGCAAAGTCGGTTTTCCCCAGTGTGCGCAACAGAGGCCAGTTGTCTGTCCACCATTTGACGACCTCCGGCTTCGACCAGAAATCCCTGGCGGTGTCAAAGACATAATCGTGGCAGTCCTGTGATTCCCAGAAAGTCATGGCAAACATCAGCTGGGAACTGCGGGCATCCGGCATCGGTCCGCCGGGTTCGCTTGATCCGGGGATGCGCCGAAGTGCGCTATACCCCTTGTAATGCATGGGGCGGTACCAGCTGCACTCACCGGTGAGATGCGGATAGGCGCCGTAACGCTCGCAGAGATCCATCGCTTCACCCAGGAAAAGCTCCGGCGTCATCACCTTGATCGGGCGGACGGGATCCACGCTGCGCATAACCCGCAGGTAACTCTCCAACGTCTGTAGTTTCTCCCAGATCATATAGTCGCGCCAGTCGAGATACCGGCGGGTAAGTTGCTTTTCGGCAAAAGGGAAGGATTCAACCGGCGTGTCGCTCAGGAAAACCCGGTAGACAATCGGCCCGGCATTGCAGAAAATGACGAAATGATTGGCGCCGGGCTTGAGCGTGGCACCGACCTCCGCTTGCACATGGGGGTTGTTCCACACGTCGCCTTTCTTCTGCCGCATGACTTCCGTACCGTTGATCCAGACAGTGAGCTCGCCGGCGGGAGCGGGTCTCTGGGGCATGACATGGAGGAATACCTTGCGCCCGGAGGTCGCTTTCAGGAAATCTTCTGTCACCGAGTGAGTAAACCGGAACCACAGCCCCGTCCCCGATTGGCTTTGGCTGAGGAGGCGTTTGCTTTCACGCAGCTCCTCCGTCCATTCAGCGTCATTGAAGGACGCTTGCGCCCAGCCGGCCTTCTCCCCGGCTTCGAGCGGACCGGACCGCCAACGCCATGGTTGGTCGTCGAGGTCAACGAAGCTACCGCGCCGTCCCCTGAAAAACGCGGTATCGGGATATGGGATTTCCTCCCATGAACGATACGCTTTCCGATCACCGGCGTACGCCTCGCTGATGCTGGACAATGAGTAGTTCTTGATCCGCTTCAGATAGTCCGGAAAACGCCGCTCGTAGTCCGGCGGTATCGTAGCCGGATCAAACAGGACGAATTCGCCGTGCGGCTCCATCCAGCCCAGCAGATCCGGATCCGTGACGCGCCGCCGCATGCTCTGAATAACCGAGTCTTGCAGGATGGTGTTGACCAGCGGGGAAGCGATCTGATCCTTGTAGTCTCCGGCAGCATTGAACCAGTATTCGCCTCCGATATCTCCTGCGGGAGGTATTTCCAACTGGTGCCCAGGCAGTTGAAACCAGTTCAACCACGATCCGCTTTCGATGAAAACAGAGGCATTCAACATCCAGCGGTAGGGCATGTTGAGCTGTCGCAACTGGGCGATCGCGTTCCCTGAGCCGCTTAAATCGTAAACGCCCGTCGCGGGAATCCGCCCCAGCTCCCCGGAAGGGTGCAGATTGGCCGATACGGGATGCTCCTTGAGCCATGCCATGATTTCAGGCGACTTGGTGTTTGGCATCCACCAGAATCCGAGTCCGTCATTGTCGAAGTTGTCGAGGTATCGCGGATAGGCATGCTCTGGAATGGATTGCCAGAGATCGGCTCCCAATGACTTCGCGATCTCGGCCAGGGCGGCGGCCGAGGGCGCCGAGGCAACGGTCATCTCCTCGCCGTTCAAGCCAAGCAGCCAGACTCCGCCGTGACGTACTTCCAGCATTGTACCACCGAGTCCGGACGGAGTTTCGACGACCTTCACTGCTCCGTAAGCAAGCATGTCCTCCAGATATTTTGATGCAAGGATTTTGGCGGATTCGGCGTTCTGACAGTGGAAACGGACCAGGGAAAGTTCCCCCTCTTTTCCCTGCCAGAGACTTCCCTTGGCTGAAACCTGGCCGTAGCCGCGCAGATCAAATGGACCGGCTTCTTTCGTTTGCACAAGGGTTATTCCGGGAGGCATGCTGACGTTCCCCATGGCGGGGCAATCCTGTATTCCAGCCGTCAATGCGATTCCAGACAAAATGATGTTCAGCCCATTTCGCAGCCAGCAGACAAGTGGTGACTTCGAGTGAAGCGTCCCGTTTTTCGAGAAGTCAATCATTATCACTCCTTTGTTGATTAATTTACTTGAACTCGTTGTTTACCTCAGTGCCCAGGTGCCAGTACTGGCCCACACCATCTGTGCGAACTCCTCCCATGTCCCCATGAAATGCTCCATAGTCGTATATCCGATCGACAATGAAGGAGTCGGATGGCATATAGAATCCCCCATAGGATCCTAGAACCCACGCTGTTATCCTCACACAGGATTGCGTGGTCCAGAATTCGACGTGGGCGTCAGGGTAAAGAAAATTTGCACCACCGGAGTGGTTATAGTTCTTGCTCGTGCTTGGATCTATCCGATAGTTCCTGTCCATCATCAGGAATTTCTGCTGGGATCCGCCTGCAATCGATCCTTTTTTCGCAAGCTTGCCCAGGCGAAACCATCCGCCGCGTCCGTAATCATTGGCATCATTCCATTCTGGTATTGCAAAACCTGGAAGAAGATAGGATAGGGAAACCGCTTTCATCTCAGGATAAGCCAGCCAGTCGGGATCGATTGAACCTTTCCATTCGCCATAAGTCGCCGGACAGTTCATGATGCTCGTGTCTGGATCAAGCGCCCACTGGTTCCATGGCGGAACTTGCTTCATGCGGCTGCCCGTGTAGCTGGTCACAAATTCGCGGAATCCAGTCTGGGTGGGTGACGTCAGAGCCCGTCTGATATTATCATAGCAGCCCTGTGGCGTGTAGTCGTTGAAGTCGATTGAATACGACGATACGGAGACACCCGCCTGCTTGAGATTGTTCGTGCAGGCCCCCTGCTTTGCAACGTCCTTGGCCCGTTTCAATGCCGGCAGGAGCATCGATGCAAGAATTGCGATTATCGCAATCACGACCAGGAGCTCTATGAGTGTAAAATATTTTCCCGATGAAAATATTTTAATTCCTGGGATTTTTAAATCTCCGCTTTTCATGCCATCCTCCTTTTTTCAGATGCCATTTCAATTTAAAAACTTACGCACTTGCGCATTTTCGAACTCTCGAACTCCCATATTTTCCACTTGTGAAAAATTAAGTTGAAGCGGCTTTGGCTGTCCTCCCTGGAGTTGATGCTGGAGCTGTTCCCATAATTTTTCGGCGATAATCCGGCAGCTTGATTCCATGAATGTGACCGGAAAGGGACAGATGTATTCAAGCTCCTTGTTACGGTGCAAAACCAGACAAAGCTCTTCAGGGACTCTGATTTTTTCCTGCAAGACGGCGGTAATCACTCCCTTTGCCACGTTATCCGGGAGGACTATCACTCCGTCCGGGCGATTCTGCTGGCTCCAGAGCGACCGGAACTGCTCATATCCGTATTGCTCTTGATTCCTAACACATTCCGAAGAGGTGCGAATCCATTCGTCCCGGGTTTCCAGTCCAAGTTTTCTTATGACGCGCTGGAATATTTTATAGGATTTGTCGTCTTTGCTTATGGGGGTGATCAGTCCGAGTGAGCGGCATCCCTTGTCAACCAGGCTTTGAATGCCCGCCTCAATGAACTGTTTTATGTCATACTCCACCCGGGAAGAAATAAGACCGGTTAGTCCGATAGTCGGAATGGGCTGATGCGGAAGCCATTTTGCCTGGTGCATATCCATCATCAGGATCAGGAGACCCTGGATCTCACGTTCATTCACTGCCTTCTCCAGAAGCGGCCATGGTGATGTTTGCTCATCGGCTGGACGGACGTCGTGAAAAACCCGTTCCTTAATCTTATGTTCGTTGAGAATTTCCTTGAGGTGACGGTAGACATGCCGATGATATTCAGCCTCCTTCCAATCCGTCGCCCAGATGTCGCTGCTGTAATACACGCCGATCGTCGAGAGCCGATTGCCTGTCTGGCGGACAAACGTCCCTTTCCGGTGAAGCCGATCCAGAAGACCTTCTTTAGTCAATATGGTAAGCGCCAGGTGAACGGTCGGCACATGAGTGTTCCAGAGTCTTGCAAACTCCTGCGTGGTCGGCAGCCGTGAACCCGCCGCCATCTCGCCGGATTTGATCATCCCCCGCAGCCGCTCCGCGATCTGGAGATGCGCCGGCATGCGCCTCTGGATTTCCACTTGTTCAAAACCACTGCTGTTCATACTGCATTCCCGCTGCCGTAATTATATTAATAATATTAATTAAATAACTTAACTAATGTAATTATATCCCAGTGGAACGGTATTGTCAACCCCCAATATTGCATTTATTCTCATTCCGGGGAAAGTGAGGGTAATCGGTCAGTCTTTTCCTTTTACGGAATACCTTCCCGAGCTTAAACTGCGGGGTGATACCCGAATGCCCCCAAACTTAAGGTCAGCAGATAACAATGTGTCGCCGCCATGCGGGGGCTTATTTGTCTATGTAATTCTCTCCCAAGGCTGAAGCACTGTCTACTATACGCATGTTTTCTGCACAATCGACATGCAAAGTCCGGGCAGGGTTTGCAGTCCCCTGCCAGCTTGCCTGGCAGGAAATAAAGATTGCCAGCTATATTGCGACTGTACCAACACCACCCTCCGCCTTCGCATCCGGCGGTGCACCCGCCGGATGCGAAGGCGGGGCGGCAGATTGATTCTCCAGTCATAGCCTGGATCATCTCCCGCTCCTGCCAGGC
>JBAQUG010000581.1:0-7297 GCA_049297395.1 Victivallales bacterium
ATTTATTTTCGTTTCTCCTCTTAAGTTTTCCTCTGTTTGCGTCAATACGAAACAGAGAGAAAACAAAGGAGGAAGAAATGGAAAACAGAATCAAACAGACGGCGCAGGCATTGAAGGACGCTTACGAGGCCTTCAATCTTGCGGGAATCCAGGCGACATCGGAAGACATCCGCGCACTCGCAATCACGTTCCTGATTGACGAAGGCAAGATGAATCGCATCGCCGGTCTCACTGAGAACAGGGAGAAGAAAACAAATGTTGACGAAAGGGCACCTGTCAAGGTTCCGGAGCAGAAGCCCAAGGATGAGCCGCAGGAGGCGAAGCCAGCGACGAACAGGCAGATAAAGTTCCTGCTCGATCTCTGCAAGAGGACAAATTCCGATCTCAAGGAATATCTCAAGAGGTTCCGCGTCTCGAATGTCTACGACCTCGACATGAAGCAGGCGACTTCCGCGATAGACGATCTCAAGGCAAGGGCTACAGCCTGAGAATATACACCTGTAATTAAAGGGGGAGGCAGCGAAAGCGCCTCCCCCGGAAAGGAGGATTTTTCTATGAAATCATTGAATCAGCTCCGTGAGGAAAGGCCGCATCATAGTTATTCGAGCCTTAATCAGTATTTGAATTGTTCGCTTGCCTATGCGTTTAAGTACATTTACAGGATCGCGCCCGAGTTTGTTCCTGCGAATCTCGCATTCGGTTCGGCCTTCCACGACACCGCATCTTATCTCCTCACGCAGAAGAAGAGCGGCAAGATTGAGAATATCGATACCGCCAGGGATATTTTCGCAAGCTACTGGGATGCATGCGTGAATGACAGGATCCGCTTCGATTCGGATTCCGCAATCGAACTCAAGGCAAAAGGGCTCGATATGATTTCCGAGTTTTGGAAAAATTGGAATCCCGATGATTCTGTCATCGATATCGAGCTTACTTTCTGCGTCCCTATTCCCGACGGCGAAGGCGGATATATCGAGACTCCTCTCATAGGAGAATTCGATATAATTATCAAGGACCGTTTCGGGGAAATACTGATTGTCGATCTGAAGACGGCTGCGAAGAAGTGGCCCGAAAACAAGGCGGACAAGGAGCTTCAGGCTACTGTCTTCAGTTATGCCTGGCAGTTTGGAAACGGCAATATTCCCCGTTTTCGATATGACATCATCACCAAGACGAAGAAGCCGGAATATGTCCAACTTTTCACGGAAAGGTATCCAGAGGATTTTATAATGCTGACGAAGCTTGTCCAGACGGTCGAGAGGGCGAGGATTCATAACGTCTTTCTCCCGAATTGTTCGAGTTTCTTCTGCAATGGATGCCAGTTCTCGAAGGCCTGCAAAAAATGGCAGTCCGGCGAAAAGTTCGAGGTGAAAGCTCCTAAAGCAGCATAATAAATGAAAGGAGGGTAGTTTGCGAATTTCGCAGGTCCTCAGATCTGCGAATTCGCTTTTTCCTATGATTTTGCATTATCTGAAATATTCGGCAATATTTGTCCTTGGCCTCTTCCTTCACAGAAAGATGGGACGTGGCGCAAGAGCTGTAATCATAACGGAAAGGGGTGATTTCTACTGCAAAATTCTTTACAATGGCTCATATTCCGTTGTCAAGATTATTGATTCAAGGTTCTATTCAGGAACTGTCATTGCTGTAAATTCACAGGTCATCTGCCGTGACAAATGGCATTACAGGTTCCTTATGCGCGTCAAAGTCTGGATTTATCTCCACATCCCAGATTATTGACTACCCATCTTCATTTTACTGACGACTGTCGACCAACGACTTCTTTACCATCCAACAGGAGGGAGCCCCCCTCCTAACCTCCCCCATTGTGGACTTTTTCACTTTACATGAAGACTAAGACATGGAACAGGTCTATTGGCATCCAACGCCCTTTCCCGACAGTCCCCGCGCGCCGATTGCTAACGCAATTGAGGATTACGCATGAGACGCTAACGCTTCCGAGTATTTCGCTCAGCGATAGCCGCGCCTATCACATCGCTCATACTCTCCTGCGCTTGGCGACATCCGCAGGATGTCACGCGCGCAGCATGCTCCATCTCTGGCCGCTGATGCAGCCAGGCGCGCTCTGCCTTGTGTATGGTTAACGCGTTATAAATACGCAGCAACAAAGGCATTTTGAGTAATAAAATGAAATCGAAGAGCAACAGATTCTTATGGATATCGGCATTAGTGCTCGCTCTGATGAGCTTCACACTTCGCCTGATCGAACAAGTAACAGGTCAACAGACAAACTGTTCTTTGTTTTCATCTCAGGAAGATGGTGTTCATATTATCGGACTGTTCACGAAACGCGAACAGTCGCAGATAATGAACAACGTACGGGATATGGATATCATAAAATGAGGCTGAGTTTTAATAATATTGAAATCATGCAGGAAACCATTCGGACAGGACTTCAATGATTCGATTTAAATTGTCTTCATTCCACTGTTGGGGCTGGCGCAAGAACAAATGCGCCCAGCCATCAGTTGAAATAAAGTCTTCATGTGAGATTTTGCATGCTTTCTGGAATGGAGCAGTATGATGGATGAGTTCGCGGACTTTGTTCATAGAATTTGTCTCTTCTTTGAGGAGCATCGCGATGGTACGCCCGACATCTCCCGCATGTTTCCTTGCTTGAAAAAGCTGTAGTTCACGTTTGGCTGGCACACTCTGTGGATTTTGAGATTTCTTGTATCGATCGGCTGCAGAAATCAATTTCATCATGCAAAGTGAAAGGGGATGTGGTATTCGGACACGGCTAAAAGACGAGGTGTCCGGTGAGGGACAATCAAATTCCATCGGAAAACTGTCAAAACCTATAGCCTCTGGATTTGGTGTGCCGTGAACCGTCTTTGAACCGGTCGGTTTAGGTTTTGGCTTGACACGCATTCCTCTCACTTGGACACTTACCCCATCTGGCGGCGGGGTAGGCGTATGCAACTCAAACTTGATAGGCTCTGAAAAACCATTGATGACTTTAATGTAAGTCCAGTTTCCATGTTCACGATGAGGACCCCATCCTAAGCCAGTAAGGGCACTTTCGATCCCAGGATTCTTTTGGGGATCTCCAATTACCCGAATTGGAAATACAACGTCCAAGTCTTGTGTCACTCGGGAAATCGGCCATTGCTCCCTATCAATCAGCGTAGGCGGATTCTTTGACTCAAGAAGCCATCGTTGCTTGAGTGCCAAGGCATAACCGCCAATAAGGCAAGCATTGCAACCAAGCTTTTCAAGATTGGTCCATACCGGTATAAAATGTTCCCAAAGCGGATCGTTGTATTTTACTTTTGTCATTTTACACCTGTAAGAATCTTTTTACGCAAGGATTGTGCAATTTCACGTTGACGGGCGTCCCCTGTCATAAGTTCCAGGAAAGTCTGTATTTTTGACGCCCAAATTATGCCGTCGGCATCCTGGCTTGTATCAAACCATACGCAAGGATCATTTGTATATATCAGCTCCACGTCGGCAAAATGAGAAACCTTTTCAGGCGTACCTTCTAAGTTTTCCAGAGCCTTGCGCATGTCTGACACATACACCTTCCAGGGACCACTTTCCCCGATTGATGAAAAATACCGCGCTGATGTTTCTCCGGAAACTACCCAGTTCAGCCCCCCTCTACCCAGGCGTTCCTGCCAAATCAATCCTGCTCCCAATTTCAATGATTGCACAGAGAGAGACTTGGGCTTCTTGAAATTTTGCACCAAATTGTCAAGAAGTCGTTGTGCCTCTACCAGCTTAATGCAACCTGGATTTTTAGCAATTAATAATTCTTCACACAGGATATCCAGAGCTTTAGAAGCCTGGCCCATTGAGATACTTCCATTTTCCCCGTTGATAGCTTGAACCAGAGCTTTAAGACTTTTCCACTCGTGATGCAAAAGAAACATTCTGCAGACAAGCGAGGATCTGCATGCATAAGGATTAACTAAGGTCGAAGCCTGCGGATAGGCATTTGCTTTCCCTGTACGAAGGACAAAGAGTCTGCCTGATACAGTTACCACACAATTACCGCTAAGATCAAGACCGGTTATTTCCGCTTTCTGTAATTCATCCAGGCGTTCAGGGGAAAGATAAGGAGCAATAATCATCGGATGCCAGCCACTTCCCCGACGCAAAATTCCATTCTTAATTTGTTGGATGGCTGAGTTAAGGTTGAGAGGAGTTGCCAATGAAATAATTTCAGCTAAAAACTTAAAAGACTGCCCTTCCGGGAGAGAAACTTCAAGTTCGACATCAAATTCCCCATTAAATCCTGATACCTCTCGGCACATATCCACTTGCAATGGAGACCAATTAATTGATTTTGACTTTAGCATCTCAATAATTTGGAGCTGTGTCAATTTGGATATTTTCTTTATTTTCATACTTATGAAATCCCATGTTTTTAAGAAATAATACAGTATTTTCTTATAATGTCAAGTTTTCATAAGTATGAAATATGGCATTTTTACGAAATTACATAGAATATCCCTGCATCTGTTGAAATTATCATGTGGAGGAATAGCCTCAAATAGGACAATTACCCCGACCTGACTCAACGTGTTTTCGATAAAACTGGGGAAATGGTGCAGTAGATACAGAATTTCAAAACTTATCATTTCATTATTTTGCCATGTTTCAACGTGCGTTGAAACTGTCATAATTACTGAATCCCGATGATTTATTGAAATTTCGCCCTATTCACCAGTTTATCATCCGGCTTGAATTGTATACTGTAAATTTACTATAGGCGATTATTTTAAACCAGATTCAAAGGCAGGATGGGGCAAAATATGCTTTTGCGAATTTCGCAAAGGTTGGATTTTTGAGCTCAAATCGGACGATTATAGTCAAGCCTGAGCCAACGTGTTTTCGATAAAACCGGGAATGGGGCGCTAAAGGGGCATAAGGGGCGGTGCAAGGTCATAGACCCCTCTCCGAAAAAGTCTACCCCTGCCATTCACATAGATACTTGAAACAAGCTTGGTTTTAATGCTTTGCAACATATATGGCTATCACATTCTTTCAGAAATACAGCCTCGTATTTCTGAAAAACACCTTAACATTTCCAGATTCCAAGCGTTTTTGCGAACTTCGCAAAAGATACCATGGGGAGGAATGGGCTCAAATCGGACGATTCCCGAAAATAATCAGACGATTATCGGATGATTGAAGTCAAGACTGATTCAATGTTCTTTCGATAAAACAGGGAAGGGACAACTCTTGAAAACTCAACTCGGAAGATCTTGCCTTCCGAGCAACTTCCGAGTCCTTCTAGTTCTCAAGCTTCGTAATATCAATGGATTCCTTGGTTCTGACAGTAGCTTTTCAAGCTAATACCAATTCTATTTCACCTTGATTTTATAGGGAAACGGGGCATATTTAAACTAATCGTATTAAAGCTTGCGGTCATAATTCAAGGGGCATGTGTGAAGCAAACTGGCATTGCTGTTTTTGATTTCTTCTCTGGATGCGGAGGTACTAGCTCCGGATTTCAAAAAGCTGGTATGAAAATTGCTTTCGCCTTGGACAAGGATGCAGACGCCATTAAAACCTTCAAACACAATTTTCCTGAGGCAAAAGTTCATATTAAAGAAATTAGTGATTTGAAGTCGAAAGATATTCTGCCTTTGATCCGCGAAAACAGAAGATTGGGATACAAAATCCTTTTCTGTGGATGTGCTCCTTGCCAGCCATTCACCAAGCAAAAAACGACCAAAACCAGCACTGATACCAGAATAATGCTTCTTGCTGAATTTGGCAGACAAGTAAAAAAATACAAACCAGACTATGTTTTCATTGAAAACGTCCCTGGGCTTCGGAAAGCCGGGACAATGAGGTATGGTCCTTTTC
This sequence comes from Victivallales bacterium, assembly GCA_049297395.1. Lineage (GTDB taxonomy): Bacteria > Verrucomicrobiota > Lentisphaeria > Victivallales > GWF2-50-93 > GWF2-50-93. The sequence goes on from JBAQUG010000581.1 coordinate 5,842, forward strand.
ATGCGTTCAAGAAAATTTTAAACTCGATGAAATATAAGATGGACTATGACAATATCGCAGCCCAAGACTTCGGTTCAACTCAAGTCCGTCGGCGGTTTGTATTTATAGCTTCTAAGAAAAAGATAATTTCATTGCCTCTGCCATCCCATGGACTCACAGATTCACCATATAAACTTGTTAAAGATGCTATTGCTGATTTGCCCCCAATAGGGCATGGAGAAGAACATCCTGACAAGATTCATTTCCCTAACCATAGGGCATCAGCTTTGTCACCAATCAATTATGAACGTATTAGACATACCGCAAGTCGTGGTCGAAGAGACTGGCCTCAATATCTAATTCCCCCATGCTACAAGATGAAGAAAGATGGGACAACTCATCAAGGCCATTCTGATTGTTATTCCCGCCTCTCTTGGAACGCGCCCGCGCCGGGACTAACGACGAGATGCATAAGCTATTCAAATGGGAGATACGGACACCCAGAACAGAATCGTGCTATTAGCGCTCGTGAGGCGGCAAGAATACAAGGTTTCACTGATAATTTCATTTTTTTGGGCTCCCTTATTTCAATAGCACGTCAGATCGGCAATGCTGTACCGGTTGAATTGGCAGAAACATTTGGACGCCATATACTGGCTCATTCAACACAAAATCGTAAATCGAGAATGTCATATGGCTAAATTCAGGACACGGGCACGCACCATAGACATGCTCGGACGGCAGCAGATTGCAGGTATTCCCACTGCCATTAATGAGCTTTTTAAAAATGCTTATGATGCTTATGCCAACCACGTAGAAATTGATTTTTATCGTTCCGACAGGCTATTTGTGCTTAGGGATGATGGTGTTGGCATGACCCGCGAAGACTTTGAAGGTCGCTGGCTTACTGTTGGCACAGAGAGCAAGATTAATACCATGGAGCCGCCTTACATTCCAAAAGGCTGCAAGTTACGCAAGTTGATGGGTGAAAAAGGAATTGGGCGCCTGTCGATAGCAGTAATCGGTTCTCAAGTTCTGGTGTTGACACGAGCCAAACGCGAAGGATCTCTTCACAACCTTGTTGCAACTTATATTCACTGGGACATCTTCTCTTGTCCTGGCATTAATCTGGATGAGTTGGAAATTCCCATTCGTGAGTTCAAAGACGGGAAGCTCCCTTCTGCCAAGGATATCCAATCAATGCTAAATGAGTTTCAAAATAGCCTTGAGAACAATAGTCGAATACCGCAGAACATGCTGGCTAAAATTAAAAAAGATATCTCTCTCTTTACCATTGACTCGGTTAAAATTGATGGATTCCTCGATCATTCCACCCCTACTTTGACATTGAAAGACAAAGGGAATGGAACACATTTTATCATTAAGCCTGCAAGTGAATTGCTTTCCGATGATATTGACCAGAGCAGCAGTGACCTGGCATCCCCGTTGGAGAAAGCGTTATTGGGTTTTACCAATA
>JBAQUG010000582.1:0-12312 GCA_049297395.1 Victivallales bacterium
CATGTACCTCACTGACGACAGTAACAATCCCCGGCAGCGTGACTTCGATTGGGCACTATGCATTTTATAATTGCTCTAACCTTGCGTCCGCGTATTTTGATGGAAACGCCCCGGCAGGATTTGGCACAGCTGTGTTCGATGGAACTGTTAGAAGTTTTACTGTTTTCTATAAATCCACATGTACGGGGTTTTCATATCCCTTATGGAAGACATATCGCTGCTATCCTCGCTATCTAGTCACCTTCAACGGAGGAAGTGCCGGCTCAATCACTGGAGAAAGCACGCAAGTCGTAAACCGGGGTAGCAGCTGCACCCAGGTTACGGCCGTGCCAATTGTCGGAAATTTATTCGTCAAATGGACTTGGTCCGTTGGCAATACAAACATGGAAAGCACGCAAAACCCTCTTGCTTTAACAAATGTCATTGACGACATGGATGTTACGGCTAATTTTATCGTCAACACGTCAATAGCGACTGACGGGACCCCTGTAAATGTTCCTGAAGAAGGGACTGCGGTTTTCAGGGTTAAGCTTTGTGCACCGCCAACTGACACAAAAACTGTTACTGTCAGCTGGCTTTCCGGGGATACCAACATATCTGTTTCCTCTGGGGGCAGCCTTACGTTCAACAGCACAACATGGAACGATTGGCAGGACGTTACACTTGCCGCGGCGAAAGACGCAGATGCGGTAAACGGCACGGCAAAAATAAGATGCTCTGCAAGCGGTCTTACAAGCACAGATGTCACCGCAACGGAAATTGACAACGACTACACTCTTAAGCTGACGAATGATGGTAAAGGGACTACTGATCCCGCCATTTCGATTGTTGTGAACAAAGGAGTGGCGCAGAACATATCAGCAACACCGAATATCGGATGCCATTTCTCAATCTGGACGGTCACAGCCGGAACAGGGGCATTCGGTAATGAATTTAACGATGTTACTTTTTTCACCGCATCGGCGAATGCGACAATAAAGGCTAACTTCGCACATGACACCAATACTCTGACAATGGGAACGAGTGGAAATGGAACAACCACTCCATCAGCCGATAAGGTTGTCAACGCATACGTATTGACTCCAATTTCAGCGAGAGCCGACGCGAATTGGCATTTTGTAAACTGGACATTGGTGAATGGTGCCGGGACAATAACAAACATCAGTGCGTCAAGCACAACCTTTACCCCCAAAGGCGCGGACGGAGCGACGGCGACCATACAGGCCGTGTTTGAGCATAACACAGCAGTCCTGACCATGATCGATGGCGAAAACGGGACAATCACACCTGTTGCAGGTTCAAGCACCGTTGACACGGCTACTCCAATACCTGTTACAGCCACAGTCGTAACGCCGAACTATCATTTTTCGAAATGGACGGTCACCGGCGGGGCGAAAGTTGCAAATGCGACTTCCGCAAATACGACCGTATCTCTTACTGCAAATGGAACTGTCAAGGCTAATTTCGCGCATGACACCGCTGTCCTGACGATGGCAAAGTTTGGAGGACTCTCGATCACTCCTGCCGTTGGCGCGAAATCAGTCGACACGGTAACCGCAATCCCAATCACTGCTACAGAAAAAAGCGCAGCCTATCCTTTTGTCAACTGGACGGTTTTGGGTAATGCAATAGTTGCCGATCCAAACACCGCAAACACAACAGTGACACTTACTGGAAATGCTACCGTCACGGCTAATTTCATAATGCCGATAGTAAGCGGAACTGCAATATCCGCAATTTCCGGAACTGCCGGAAACATAAAGATGTATAAGATTAATGTTCCTGCAGGGCAAGTTCTTTTCGAAGTCAAGTCCTACGTCGGAACTGGCGATGCTGACCTCACCGTTTCCAAGGATGGGACAATTCTGAGATATGGATCAAGCTCAACAAACAATGAAAACCTGAAAATTGAAAATCCCGAGGCTGGCGACTATATAATAAGCCTGATTGCAAGTGACTCCTATTCCGGACTTTCCCTGATGGCCAAGTATTATAATACAAAACCACTGCCCCCGACGTCAGTAGCTGCTACCAAGGGAACATATCCGGACGCAATACTTGTGTCCTGGAAGGCTTCAGCCGGGGCTGCAAGTTATCTTATATACAGGGCTGAGTCAAAAGTCATCCCCGCAGATCCTCCGCTGGCTGAAACTTCTGACTTGAGCTATGTGGATACCAAGGATGCTGTACTCGATGCCGGAAAAACTTTCAATTACTGGGTGAAGGCGAAGAACGCTGCTGGTACAAGTGCTCCAAGCACCATGGCAAGTGGAAGTGTTTCAAATATCCCTGCCGCTCCCGCATCAGTTGCGGCGTCGGACGGGACTTGCTTCGACAGGATCAGGGTGACCTGGCCCAAGGTTTTAGGTGCGACCTCGTACGAACTCTACAGGAGTCCGACAAAAGCAATTACTGGCGCAAGCATTGCCAATCCCTGCGTAATTACAGCAACCGCACATGGATTTGCGGACGGAGATACTGTTCTTATAAATGGAATTACAGGAACAATGGGAGCGCTTATAAACGGGAAAAACTTTGTCGTCACACTAGTTGACGCCGATACTTTTTCCATTTCCGTCGACACAAGAGGGAAAACCTATCTCTCCGGGGGAATTGTCTCGATTGTTCCTTCCATCCCGATTGATTCAATCGCTTACAACAGCAAGGTTTCCACATATACATACGACGATATGGGAGGAGCAGACCCCAGCCCGAACACGGGCACTCTCAAATACTGCTACTGGATAAAGGCCAGGAATGGCAATGGCGTCAGTGCCGCGAAGTGCGATACCGGTTATGTCAGTTGCAAAGGTCCGTCGGGGGTTACAGCAAGCAAAGGTACTTTCTTCAATCAAGTAAAAATAACATGGACTGCGGTTCCAGGGGCAACTGGATATGAAGTATACAGGTCGGGAACTGTAGGTTCCATCGGCTCTCCGATTCCGGCAACAGGAACTGAATATTATGACGATATCGGAGCAGACCCGACTGTGTTCTACTACCAGATCAGGGCTAATTGCAACGGCTACTATAGCAACTACAGCATTTCAAGCAGCGGGTTTGCGAAACTCTCGATCACGACACTGCCAGCCCCTGTAATGAAATCGGTGAGCAATTGCGCCGGAAACTATATCAAGATAGCATGGGGTGAAGTTCCTCTGGCAGTTTCATACAATCTCTATAGGGATGGGGTGCCGTATAAATCTCTGGCAGCTCTCTCGTACACTGAGGGTCCTGCCGATGTGTCAGTGGGACAGGCTTATAAATATTGCGTTACCGCTGTCAACGGGATCGAGAGCGCGAAAAGCGCAACCAAGACAGGTTATGCTGCAGGAGATCTCTCTGCTCCTGCAATAGATTTTCCTGTCAACACCTATTCGGAACTGGGGCTTGTTGAAGATAAGGGCGTTCCAAGGTTCTACCGATTCGAGGTTCCCGCTGGCATTTCCAGGCTTGTTGTAAAGGCCGAGAACGTTGAGGGCTCATGCGATCTTTATGCAAAGCTCAATTCGTATCCTACTACCTTGAGTTACAATGCCAAAGGGACGCTGGTGACTGGTACGACAGGCAAGATATTGACAGTTTCAAATCCTGCGGCAGGCTACTGGTACATATTGCTTTATGGTTCCGGCACGTCCGGATACGACAACGTCGACTTATATATTGGCTATTACACATCTACAAACATCGTCCTTACGGAAGTGCCGTTGGATGGCAAGCCAGTTCCCTTTACTGCTGCATTCAAAGGGAGGGTGCTGGACAGGGATGGAGTCGGCATACCTGGACTTTACCTCAAGGTCAGGGATCCTCTTACAGGAGTAAAGACCTGGCTTCCTGCAAAGACTGATGCAAAAGGATGTTTTGTTTATTCAACTACAGTCAAGGGCGAGGGTGAATACACGTACGACTTCTTCTTCAATGAGATACCGGATGCCGACTCCAAGAGCATAGCCAGTTGGACCGTTAAGACCATGAAGAGTCCAGGCGGAACCGGTGGATCGTTCTTCGATTCCAGCTGCTATATATCGGGAACTCAAATTCCGGAAGCTGACATTGTCTCCCAGGGCGGGACAGTTGCGGGTATGCAGGAATATATGAATGTCAGACGAGGTTTTGATGATGGTCCGGCTGATGCTGCCTATGATGAACTCTGGGTAGAAAATTCTCTTGGAGCATGCCAGGCAGATGCTGAAATCACGGACAAGTTGAATCCGGGGCTTTATCTCCTGCTGTATGGATCAGAGGGAGCCGCTGTAGGCAATGGCAAGACAGCAGCACCCGGATTGGTCGCAAGTCCGCTGCTTGTTCATGTAACATCTGGAGCAACTACTGATACCGTTATCACTAATCTCCAAGCAAATGGCCTGATTGATAATGCGGTCGTGGACAATATCACAATCAACGGAGGCGCCGGAGTTGTGGTGCTTACGGCTGTCGACAATCCTGCCAAGGAAGACATCTCCCTTTACGCGAATGAACAGCTTCAGCTTCTCGCGAATCTCGCAGGAAATATTTCCCTGTCTGTTACTTCGGCCAATGACAAGACTTATTCCGGAATTGTCACCAGCCTGGTGAGAGTAAATATCGGCTCAATGGCAATTGACGTTAGAATAGGCTCCTTTCCGGAATAAAACATCAAGAATACTTTCCGCTAAGTTAATATTTTTTATTCTTTCCGTGTGATTAGTGTGGTTTGTGGTTTATATTTCCACACTATGAAACCACAAAGATCATATTTCAGGCAGAACATAGACGCGATTGACGGGTATACGCCCGGTGAACAGCCTAGGGACATGAAGTACGTCAAGCTGAACACCAATGAGAACCCTTATCCGCCCTCGCCTGCCGTTGCAAAGGCATTGAAGTCATTCTGCAGCGACAGGCTGCGCCTCTATCCGGATCCGCTCTCGTGCGAACTTCGCAAAACCATTGCAGATATTTTCGGGCTCAAGTCCGAAAATGTAATAGTGGGAAATGGATCGGATGACATCCTGACAATAGCAACCAGGGCATTCGCTGGTGAAAACGATGCTATTGCCAGCTTTGAACCGAGTTACTCGCTATATCCGGTGCTTGCCGAACTTCAGGGCTGCAGCTGCATAAAAATCCACTTGAAGTTCGACGGCGACTTCTCAATCCCTGCGAATTCCGCAGAAAAGGCTGAAGCCGCAAAGCTCTTCTACATTGCCAGGCCAAATGCTCCGACAGGAACCTTGTTCCCGATCGATGAAATCAGGAAGATATGCAGGAAGTTCAAGGGAGTTGTCTTCGTTGACGAGGCGTATGCGGATTTCGCGGATGACAACTGCGTTGGACTCCTCAGGGAATTCCCCAACCTGATTGTTGGCAGGACACTTTCAAAAAGCTATGCACTTGCCGGTCTCAGGCTTGGATATGCACTCGCCTCGGAGAAAATCATCGGAGGCATGATGAAGGTGAAGGATTCGTACAATGTCGGAATGCTTGTCCAGGCAATTGCAGTTGCCGCGCTGAAAGACAGGAAATACTTCAACGAGACAAAAAAGAAGATCTGCCGCACCCGCGCCTTCCTGGTGGAATCCCTGACCGGAAAAGGATTCAAAGTCTGTGGCTCTCAGTCGAATTTTGTGTTTGCATCACCAGCCGACAAGGATGGCGAAGGGCTTTACAGGCACCTCAAGAAGAACGGTGTGCTCGTGAGATATTTCAAAGGACCTGTCACGGGCCGCTATGTCAGAATTACCGTGGGGACTGACAGCGAAATCAAAACGCTGTTGAAGTTCATATAAATACTTGTGGCAATCTTAAAATCGGGATCATTATGAGTTTGGCGGTGACGGCATATATCCGAGAAGGAATTGTGATGGCTTCTGACAGCCGGATTCCCGGCGGGATGATAAAACTCGGCCCCAACCAGACTCTTCCTGTCGGTGCCGGAGAACCCGATGCCAACTACAACACTTTCCTGACAAATCAGAACGTCGGAATAAACGTGTATGGCGCAGGAGACATCAACACCATCCCCATCGGCACATACGTTGATTCCTTTATCAACCATGAGGCAAATGTAAAAATGCTCGACGTGGAACAGGCTGCCGATGAAATAATTCCCTTCTTCCAGAAATTCAAATCACCCGCGAACATACAGTTCCATATCGCCGGACATAAGAAAACAAACGGCATCATGGTGCAGCAAGTATGGGAGGTTTCCATCGCCGAGGGAAGGAAACGGCTGTTGAACCATCCAGGACATCAAGGGGCCGTCTGGGGTGGTGAAACAGACATACTCGACCGTCTCTTCAATTCCCTTTATGATGTCGACCCCGACGGCAACGCCACTGAAATGCCGAATTACAGGATTCCATGGAACCATATGTCCTTCGACAACGCCATTGATTTCGTCGCATGCGCAATAAGCACCACTGAAACCATCATGAAGTTCCAGCCGCGGCCCAAATCCGTCGGAGGCTCCACGGACATCCTAGCAGTAAAGCCTGATGGCGCTAGATGGGTCAAGAGAAAGGAAACCCTCATATCCCAGATGAACAAGGATGGTTATTTCCAGGGAAAACCCCGGAAAGTCGTTGATATCAGGCCGGAAGCGGGAAAATAATCTTTCCAGGATAGTTTTAAGGAAATCCCTAATAACTTGCCATTTGATTCGTCTTACTTGATAACGGAACAACTTATCAGGAGACGCAATCATGAAAATTCTGCATGGATTAAAGACGGTTCGGATGCTCACGGCAATCTTCGCACTGATTATCTGTCCATCATTCGTGGACACAGGATATGCCGACGGGCTCATCATCATCCATAATCCGCACCATATAATTCCGGGGCACTTTACTTTTGCACCGCTTGAGGTGACCTACCACCGGGTAAATGTGGATATAAAGGACCAGGTGGCAGTTACAAGCGTCGACCAGGAATTCTTCAATCCAAACAATTCCAATCTCGAAGGCACTTACATCTTCCCTCTGCCTGCCGGAGCGCATATCGATAAATTCTCCATGGATATCAACGGAAAAATGATGGATGCCGAACTTCTCCCTGCGGAGAAGGCGCGCTCGCTATACGAGGACATCGTGCGGAAGATGAAGGATCCGGCGCTTCTGGAATACGCAGGAAGAGATGCGTTCAAAGTCAGGATATTCCCGATAGAGCCCCATTCAAGAAAACAGATTAAGATCAAATATACGCAGATTCTCAAAAGCGATTCCGACATAGTTGAATACATATATCCGCTCAACACCGAGAAGTTCAGTTCCGCGCCGATAAGGGATGTGTCAGTGAAAATCACGCTTGACGGCAAGGCGCCTCTGAAAAGCATATACTGCCCAAGCCACAGCGCTGAAATCAAACGTGATGGCGAATACAGGGCGCTTGTCGGATTCGAAGCGAAGGACGTGAGGCCGGACTCGGATTTTAAAATCATATTTTCCCGGAAGGGAACCCGGCTCGGAATAGACATGCTGTGCAATGCCAGGAAAGGGGAGGAGGGATATTTCATGCTGCTTGCATCTCCCGGGATGGTCGAACAAAAGTCATCCATACAGCCCAAAGACATCTGTTTTGTCATGGACACATCCGGATCAATGGCCGGCTCGAAACTTGAACAGGCTAAGAAAGCGCTGTTGTTCTGTATTGCAAACCTCAACGACAGTGACCGGTTCGAAATAATCCGATTCTCAACAGAGGCTGAATCCTATTTCAACGAGCTCGCACCGGCGGGGAAATCGAATATTGAAAAAGCGGAGGGATTCATAAACGGTCTCAAGCCGATAGGCGGAACCGCGATAGGTGAAGCGTTGAAGAAAGCTCTTTCGCTGCGCGCTCCGGCTGACAGGGATGATGCGCGCCCATACATCGTCATATTCCTCACCGACGGCCTGCCTACCATAGGTGAGACAGGCGAGGACTCCCTGGTCTCGCAGGTTAAAAAGGACAACGGCGGCAACAGCAGGATTTTCTCCTTCGGGATTGGAACCGACGTGAACACCCATCTGCTGGACCGTATATCCGAGGAGACCCGCGCGGCCAGCCAGTATGTCCTGCCAAAGGAGGATCTCGAAGTGAAGCTGAGCATTTTTTATTCGAAGATAAAGGAACCGGTCTTCTGTAACATTAAAGTGTCATTCTCAAATCCCGACATCAAGGTCTCTCAACTTTACCCGAACGCCCTTCCCGACTTGTTCAACGGCGACATGCTGATGCTTTTCGGGAAATATTCAGGCAAGGGCAAGTCAGCCGTGAAGCTCGAAGGGACTTTCAACGGAAAGAAGCAGGAGTTCAGGTCGGATGTCGTCTTTGCCGAATCCGAAACCGGCAATGAATTCATCCCGCAGCTCTGGGCTGCGCGGAGGGTCGGCTGGCTGCTTGACGAGATCAGGATGCACGGGGAATCATCCGAACTCAAGGATGAGGTGAGCAGGCTCGCACGTGAATTTGGCATTGTTACTCCTTATACGGCTTATCTGATAATAGAAGATGAGAAGAAGCGCGACGTGCCGGCTGTACTGAGGAATTTCCAGGAGCTTGAACGCGATCGCAATGTCCTTCCACAGGCTGAAGCTAAAATGAAATCATTGAGGACGGAGGCGGCATCTGAAGTGGCCCGGTCCGGCGGCATGGCCGTTGGCAATGCCAGATCCTTGCGCGAAATGAAGGATTCGCCCTCATCGGCCCCAATATTGTACGAGGATCTGGATAAGGCACCCCTGCCCGCAAAGGCCATAGCCGGATACAGGGGCTCTAAGAAACAGAACTACGCCCAGCAGTCCCGTGTGCTAAACGGACGCGCATTCTATCAGAACGGGAACGTTTGGACTGATTCAACGGCGCAGTCGCAGCGGAACATACGGCAGCAGAAGATCGTATTCAACAGCGATGAATATTTCACGTTGCAGAAGAAGCATCCGGATGCCGTCCCATGGTTCTCGCTGAGCAGCAATATCGACATCGTCCTTGGCGACACAGTCTATCAGATAAGGGAGGAATAAGAAGCTCGGAAGTTCTAAAGTGTGGAAGCGATGGAAGCACCACTGCCATATGGCAGGAAATTGCCAGGCTTTCAGAGGGAGCATATGTCGCCCTGGCCCAGACCGGCGGAATGCATATGGTTGCCACTCCGTTTGATTCGGATATCGCGAAAATCAGCGGTGCGATCAGTTCGACGGTGGTTGGCTATGGAAAAGAAAAGGAACAGGCTGAAGTCAGAAAGAAGATAGCGGCAGCAGCCGAGGCGCCTGCGGCCACCGCTGCAAGCCGCGCGGTATTCAATGTGAGGCCGGGAGGCAGGGCGATTCAGGGCCGCAACGATCTGCTATCCGATATCGCGGACGGTACCATCAGGATGGAAGAGGTGAAAGATTCCGAGTTGTCTCCGGAAATGCAAAAGATGGATGCCGGGGAACGCAAGGCATATGTCTCCAAGCAGCAGGAGAAAAGGAATGAACTCAACAAGCAGCTATCCGAACTTGGCCGCAAACGCGCGGAATTCGTTGACAATGAGAACAGACGCCTGGCAGCTGAAGGCAAAGGAGATGCTTTCGATCTCAAGGTGGCTGAAATCATTTCCGTGGAGGCGAAGAAAATCAAGTAGTTTTCCTGCGGCTGGAATGTGCAAAGGAGAATGGAACGCCGGCATCCGCCGGCGTTTTTCTCCATCAATTCGCGCCTTTACATTCCCGCCTTGCCTTGTCCATGAAATAGGGATGCACTATGATCCTGCGGAGGATGCGGAGGACAGGCAGGACGGCAAGTATCTCGAAGTCAGTCCATCTTCCGAGATGCCATATGAGGAAAAAGGAGAATAGATAATTTAAATCGACTTTACAAATGCCAATGATTGTATTAGCTTACTTTTTTACCATTAATATGAAAAGCAAATGAAATACGAACTTATAAACACATCTGAACCTAATCTGATGAGGGAGATATTCTCCTATGACAGGATTCCGTCAGCCCAGTTCGACGGGAAGCTTGTCGCGCCTTCGATTCCGAAGGATATCTGGATCACCGACACGACGTTCAGGGACGGCCAGCAGGCGCGTCCGCCTTATACGGCTGAACAGGTCGTTGAAATCTTCAAGTTCATGAGCCGGATAAGCGGAACACGCGGTCTGATAAGGCAGACGGAGTTCTTCCTTTATACTGATGCCGACAAGGCTGCTGTCCGGAAATGCCAGGAGCTGGGACTGAAGTTCCCGGAGATAACCTCATGGATAAGGGCTGTTAAGAAGGATTTTGAAATTGTGAAGAGCATGGGGATAAAGGAGACCGGGATACTGACATCGTGCTCAGACTACCACATATTCCTCAAACTTAAGAAGAACCGCCGGCAGGCGCTGGATGAGTACAAGGAAATAGTTGCGGCCGCAATCGAAAACGGCATTACGCCCAGATGCCATCTTGAAGATGTTACCCGCGCCGATATTTACGGTTTCGTCATACCAATGATCAACGAACTCATGGAAATGTCAAAAGGTTCCGGGAAAAATGTCAAGATCCGCCTTTGCGATACAATGGGTTATGGACTTCCATACGCAAACGCGGCCCTCCCGCGTGGCGTTCCAGCAATGCTCAATGCGATATTGGCAAATACGGACATCAGGTCGGAACAGCTTGAATGGCACGGGCACAATGATTTTCATAAGGTGCTTGTCAACGCCGTGACTGCCTGGCTCTATGGATGTTCGGCCGCAAACGGGACGTTCCTGGGTTTTGGCGAAAGGACCGGGAATCCTCCTCTTGAAGGCCTTGTCATAGAGTGGATGGGCATCACCGGACTTCATGACGGGATTGATCCGACGGCGATCACCGATGCCGCGGAGTATTTCACCAAGGAGATCGGCTGCAGCATCCCGCCGAATTATCCGTTCGTGGGCTCCGACTTCAACACGACGCGTGCCGGCATCCATGCGGACGGCCTTACCAAGAACGAGGAAATCTATAATATTTTCGATACTGACCGCTGGCTCAAGAGACCTGCTAAAGTCGCAATAACTGACAAATCAGGACTTGCGGGTATCGCCTACTGGCTCCGCAGCAATCTGGGTGAAGCGGCGTCCGACATCCGCAAGGACCATCCCGGCATCATGGCAATCAAGAAGTGGATCGACGACGAATACAAGAATGGGAGGATAAGCACTATTTCTGAAGAGGAAATGCTTGTCCAGTCGCGCAAGGCCATGCCGGAACTGTTCAAATAAAAATCCTGCGGATTTTTATAAAATAATGTTCAAGGATTGTTAAATGCTCCGCCATATCGCCGACCAGTACAGACATGAAGACAGCGACCTTGCTCCATACGCCATCCACAACATGGCTACAAGGGGGCGCAGGCATTCCGAGGAGCCTCATGCTTTCAGGACTGATTTCCAGAGGGACCGGGACCGCATCCTCCATAGCCGTTCGTTCAGGAGGCTTGAATACAAGACGCAGGTGTTCCTCAATGGGACCGGCGACCATCTGCGGACGCGGTTGACCCACACAATTGAAGTCGCTGCAATATCAAGGACTCTCGCCCGCGCCCTCTACCTGAACGAGGATCTTTCAGAAACCATCGCCCTTGCCCACGACCTCGGACATACTCCCTTTGGACATTCCGGCGAACGCGGCCTCAACGAACTCATGAAGAGCCACGGCGGCTTCGACCATAACACGCAGGCATTGAGGGTGGTCGACGAACTCGAACAGAAATATCCTGAGTTCGACGGTCTCAATCTCACCTGGGAAGTCCGCACCGGACTGATAAAGCACCGCGGGAAAAACACGATGATTGACGGCGTGAAACTCACCTCAATGCCATTTCTCGAGGCCCAGATCTCGGATGTCGCCGATGATCTGACATATTACGGACATGATGTAGATGATGGACTTGATGCCGGACTCATCACCGAGGAAATGCTCGGTGAACTGGAGATATGGCGGCTGGCGATCGGAAAGGCGCGTTCAAGGGCTTCGCGCGGAAACAAGGAACGAGTTCGCGCATTCACGGTAAGGTGTCTCATAGACATGATGGTCGGCAACGTGATTTTAAATTCCAACAAGAACATTGAATCTGCTAAACTCGCAGATCCTATGGATGCCCAGAACCTGAAGCAGCAGATTGTCGCATTCGATCCGGTGTTCGAGAAAATGACCCTCACCCTGAGGAAATTCCTCTACAACAATGTTTATTTCTGCGAAAGCGTCAACAAGGTCAATGACGAAGCAGTAGAAAAGATGAGAAGTCTTTTCAAGGCATATTCGGCCAATCCTTCTCTGATGGGACGTTTCACCAAGACCCGGATAAACAAGATCGGACTCGAACATTCCGTTGCCGATTAT
>JBAQUG010000583.1:0-8879 GCA_049297395.1 Victivallales bacterium
TGGACACGCTTCCGTCTTCGCCAAGGGTTCGCTAAAAAATAACTTGGGTATTTGCTGGCGGGGATTTCGGATTGATTATCATGGTGCGAAAGAGGAGTCCCGACCTCCGGGAGTCGGGATGACGAACTAATAACGTGATAAGCGGCCGGAAGAACGCCAGCCCTTTGGGACGGGAATCCATAAATGCCTTGCAATTCGTTGTAAAAAAATAAGCCGGAGAACCGGCTCTTTTTTTTATTCCGCCAGATATGGGCCGAGGGCGGCTTCCATGGCGATGAGCGAATAGGCTGTCACGAGTTCGGGAACAACCTCCATCCAGCGGCCATTGTCGTTGTACCATTCCCCCTTGCCTCTCTGGAGTTCTAGGAGCTTCTTGATCAGCTCGACGCGCCACTGGATCTTCTTGCCGTCGGCAGTAGTGATGTATTCTTCACCGAGTACGGCATGCGCCTTTGCGAAGGTGATGAGATAGTAGTAATGCCCTTCTGCACCCATTCCGGGATTCTGGTCGAGTGTGTAGTTCTTGCCCGCCCATTCGACAGCGGCCTTGACCCGAGGATCATCTTTTTTGAGCTTCGCGTAGATCATGCTTTTGAGTCCTGCATAGGTCATGCTCCCATAGGAACGAAGGCCTTTCTGTTCGAATTTCTCGTCGGCCTTGCTTTCATCCGGCTTGTAGACGAATCCGCCATAGCTCGGATCATTCTTGTCCTTGACAACCCACACCTGGTCGTTTGATTCGGGGACATGCTGGAGGCGGCTTAGGAACATCACGGCATTGCTCCATGCAAGATCGGCTTTTTTCGAGTCTTCCGGACTTTTCGCCTTTGGCTCCTTGTCGAGGTATTCCGTCAGATAAAGAGCTTCAAGCGCCCACTGTGTGTTTGAAAGATCGGGAGCGCCAGGGCCTGCCTTGCCATAACCCATTCCGCCATATGCAGGATTGTCCTTGCTGGTTGGAGCGGCCTTGTTGTCCTCGTCAACCTGTGAGTCGATGAGATATTTCCTGGCATTGCGGAGGACCTGTTCGTCTTCGGGCTTGTTGATCATTGCGAGAGTCGCAAGACAGATCGACGTAGTGTAGTTCGGGTATTCCTTCTCAATGTCGGCCATCCAGATCGAACCATCTTTCTGGACGAATTTAAGCATGAACTGCCTGGCTTTTTCTATTGCCGCCTGCCTGATCTCCGGGTTCTGCTTTGAATGGCTGTTCAGGAGGGCCATGGTTATAAGGCCTGTTATTGCAGGATGATGGAGCCATGAACCGTCTTCCATCTGCTTGTCAGTCAGATAATTGACCCCGCGCTGAATTGATGCGCTCGCCTCCCTGAGAATTGTCTCATCTATCTTCGGAAGCGAACTCGCCACCGGTTTTTCATCGGCGCAGAAGCCAGTCATAGAAATAAATAGTCCGGTTGAAACAGCAAAGGCAAAAGCAAGATTCTTTAATGTGTCCATGGTTTTGATCCTCCTAGGTTTTGGAAAAGATAGCCCTCACGCTTTCAATCTGCAAGACAGCGTTGCGAGATTTGTTATCTTTGGCGGATTTATCATTAATAAATAAATTTTCATCTCGATGAAAATTTATAAGTAGCAATGTATGACCGCGATGACTTCAAGAGGTTCTTTCCCGACGGACTTGATCGAATGTCCGGCTCCACCGCCGGTAAGGATCGTATCGCCAGGGAAAAGTTTTTCTGTCTTACCATTGTCTTCTGCTTCAGCCTCGCCACGGGTGATAATGTAGACTTCCTCCTCGTTGTCGTGGGTATGGAATCCAATGCTGTCGCCTGGTTCCAGCGTGAGCTTCGCGCAGAGCCTGGTCTTTGCTTTGAGATCCTTGCCCGCCTCCCAGAAATGTTCGATCTTGACCTTGCCGTTTCCGCCGCGCATCTTCTCGCGAACTTCGCACTTCAAGTCTTTTGCACGATGTATCATATATCTCTCCTTGTTTAATTTATTTTTTCCGGTTCCGGAAAAAATAAATTATTGTCATAAGCCTCTGAAATGGGGAGCGCAACTCTATCGCCTTCACCGGACATGCCTCCAGGCAGCACATGCAGAGGATGCAGTTCTTTGGGTTGACTCGGTAGCTGCCAGCCTCTGAAAATATCGCCTTCTGGCTGCAGGCCTTGAAACACTTACCGCATTTGATGCAGGTCTTCTGGTTTATGAACGGGCGATATGTCAGGATCAGTGTCAGAATATGAAACATGCGTTCCGGGAAGCGGTGAAGGATGTCGGATTTTGATCTTGGAATTTTAAGCTTGCCGAGTTTATCGGCGGCGTCGCCGACAAGATCAATATTTTCCTTTTGCATGATCCCGTAACCGAGTTCAGAGACTTTTACGAGCAGCGGGATGTCCTGCGGTTTGTATCCGTAGGCGGTGCACGCGCAGGAGTCGACAGCGACAGCATCATATCCTGCCATGACTATCCCGGACTTGAAAGGTCTGCCGTTTGCAGGACCGTCGCCCTGCATTGACTCTACCGCATCTACGATTACGAAGTCCGGTTTGATCTTCCCGTATACGGCGGCGATGAATGTTCCCATTTTCCTCGGGGAAGGGGAAACGGCGTGGAACGCGCTCTTCGATTCGCCGACCACGAGTCCGTACGAGTTTTTCACGGCAACCGTTATTTTCGTGAGTATGTGGGTCTTGAGTTTTGGCAGCGAGATGAAGACGTCGAAGCCCTTCAGTTCCTTTAAGACAGGCAGATGCCCGTATCCGGCGATTTCAATCCTTTCGAAATTCTCAACCGGAAGGAGTTCGACCTTCTCTTCGTCTGCGACTTTCTTCATTCCAGTCTTTTCCCAGAGTTCCAGCCATGGATAGATGCCTGCCGGACTGTCGGCAATCGTTATTTTCTCCACCCCTTTTCTGCGAAGTTCGCGGATTACGGCGCGGACGAGTTCAGGATGCGTAGTCACGCATTGGTCAGGTGTTTTCGCGCTCAGGAGATTAGGTTTCAGCAGGACTTTCACGCCGGGCTTGATCTTCTCCGGCCAGCCGCCTGCAAGTTCCACCGCATTCCTGATCTTCTCCTCTAGCAGAGGAAGATCATAGGATTCGCACATTACCGCAGATACTTTTGTTTTTGTCATAAGAGTATAGTCATAAATTTTAATAATTAAAAATTACCATATGAAAAAAGAATATCAATAAAGTCTGATGACTCCTAAATGAAATGTTTTGCCGAAGGATCTCAGGCAAGAATGTCTGAGCTACTCGTCAAATCCGCTTGAGTTTATGTCAAGGAAACTATATAATAAGTTGTTATTTCATTAGAAGGCAAATTATTTCAAGAAAGGCCAATCATGTCTGAGAAATTTGATATCTGTGTTATAGGTGCGGGACCTGGCGGCTATGTTGCAGCAATACGCGCGGCCCAGAACGGTGCGAAAGTCGCAATTGTCGAGAAGGAATATTTCGGTGGGACATGCCTGAACTGGGGATGCATACCGACAAAGACCCTCATCGCATCATCAGAAGTCCTGCACAAGGCGAAGACCGCAGCTGATTTCGGAGTTAAGATAAGCGGAGACGTTTCTCCCGACTGGCAGGCAATGCTTGGGCGAAAGGCTTCCGTTGTCGAAAAACTGCGCGGTGGCATCGGGATGCTGCTGAAAACCGCTGGCGTCACCTCTTTTACAGGAACCGCCTCCTTTGCCGACAGGAAAACTGTAAATGTGGAAAGTGCCGACGGGAAGAAGGAAAAGGTTTCCGCCGACAAATTCATAATCGCCAGCGGTTCTGCGCCTGTGGTGCCTGGATTCATACCGAAGTCAAAACGCATCATCACCTCGACCGAGCTTCTTTCCATAAATGAAATTCCCAAAAGCCTGCTCGTGCTTGGCGGCGGAGTGATCGGCTGCGAGTTCGCATGCCTTTTCGCCGAACTTGGCACAAAAGTGACCGTCGTTGAAATGATGCCGAACATCCTTCCGCTCCAGGACAAGGAGCTTTCCAGGCTCCTATCCAAGGAGATGAAGGCGCATGGAATCGAGATATTCGTCGGTTCGCCGATGGATAAGATAGAGGCGGACGGCAAATCCGTCAGCGGCGTCGTAGGCAAGGAAAAACTTTCCGCCGACTACATGCTTGTGTCTATCGGCAGGGCGCCGGTGACGAAATCCCTCAATCTTGCGGCTGCCGGAATCACTGCCAATGAAAAGGGCTGGATCCCCGTTGATTCAAAATGCAAGACGAATGTCGCTGGAATTTATGCGATCGGCGATGTGACCGGACGCGTCCAGCTTGCGCATTTCGCAAGCGCGATGGGGCTTTGCGCCGCCGACAACGCTTCCGGAAAAAGCTGCGAATTCCGCGAGGATCTTGTTCCCGGATGCATATTCACCAGCCCTGAGATCGGAACCGTTGGACTGAGCGAGGAACAGTGCAAGGAGAAGAACATCGCATACAATATCGGGAAATTCCCGTTTGCCGCACTTGGCAAGGCTATGGCGATAAATGAGACCTCCGGATTCTGCAAGATCCTCGCCGATGCGGCAACAGACCAGGTGCTGGGAGTGCACATTGTCGGACCGCATGCGACAGATCTCATTTCCGAGGCGGTTGCCGCAATGAACCTCGAGGTCACTGCAAAGGCTCTTGGAATGGCGATACATGCGCATCCTACGCTCGGAGAGGCGATGATGGAGGCCGCACATGCGGTCCACGGTGAATCAGTGCACGTTGTAGCTCCCAGAAAGCATAAATAAAAGATGGACAAGGGATGAAGACGAAGACCAAAAAACGCTTGAAGAAGATGATATTGTTCTTTTGCGTGAGCCTGATTGTCCTGATCGGGCTTCTTTATTTCTGTCTCGGATATATTGTCAAGACGGCTGTCATAAACCTTGTGCCTAGGATAACCGGGACTCCGGTGAAGATGGAAAGTTTCAGTTTCTCCATGTTCACCGGGAAAATACGCATGACAAAGTTTGTCATAGGAAACCCGGAGGGATTCAACACTGAATATGCGTTCAGCCTCGACGAGTTGGTTGTCGGCCTGAAAATGGGCACTTTGTTCTCTAAGAAGATTGTGATAGATGAGATCAGGGTCAACGGGGCCCATGTGATATATGAACTGGGCTTGTCAACGAGCAATCTCAAGGAGATTAATGCGAATGTCAAGAAGTATACCAGGGAGGGAAAGGACGGGAAGAAGGAGCAGAAGACCGATTCCCCTATGAGGGAGGACAAGGACGCGGGAAGAAAGGTGCAGATAGACAATTTTGATTTCAACGACACGAAGGTCTCCCTGAGCGTCTTCCTCCTGCAGGGCGCCAAGACGTCGATCAGTATTGCAGACATCCATCTCCAGGATATAGGAAAAGACGGGGAGGGAGTGTCGATAGGCGAGGCGGCAATCCAGATATTCAACGCGATATACAAATCCATTGGCAAGACAGCGTCGTCGGGAACCGACCCGGTAAAGGGGTTGGGAGAGGGACTTAAGGGGTTTTTCAAATAGTGAGGAGGGCTGCTTGAGTGGGGCCTGCCCATATGGGAGTCGCAGAATTTTGAATTCAAAAGAATTCGGTGTATTATTAATCGTTGACACGGATTGTCGACCAACGCCAACATGAGGGATGTCATGCAGGGGACTTTTATTTCAAGAGTTGCGATGCTTTCGGTTGCGGCCCTTTTTATTTCAGGATGTTTTTTCACCAAGGAGGCATTTGTCCCTGTGAGATATTATGACGTCGGCAATCCTGATCCCTCCAGGTTTTCGAAGATAACCCTGAAGACCGGTGCGTTTACTGTTACCGGTCCATACAAGCAGGAGATGATCTTCAGGTCTGATAAGAATGAACTGGTCAAGGAGCAGTACAGCAGATGGGCTATCGCTCCGGATATGATGCTGAAGCGTTATCTTAAAATGGCTTTTGCCGACGGCAGAAGCAAAGTCGAATACACGATCACCGGGACCATCCTCTCATTCGAAGCGGACCTCTCCAGGAAGGAGGCCGTCCTGACAGTTGAATACCGTGTTACACCTTCCGTTCCGGCCAATTCGCCATATGTTGAAAAAACTTCTACGTTCAGGAAGAAGATGAATGAACCGGGAGCCGAGGCTTTTGCGCAGGCAATGGCTGGGGCAGTTGCGGATTTCGCTGACTCAATAGCGGATGAATCAAGTAAAGGAGCCGTGCAGAAATAACTTTGACATTTGGCGGAAAATACAGGTGTTTGTGTTCGAGGCGCGAACCCAGCGTGTATGGTGCATACGCAAGGGGTGAAGCAACGAAGAAGACAAATACATGGAATTCCGCCCCGAAGGGCTGGCGTTCTTTTGGCCGCTTGTCACGCTGTTTGCTCGTTGTCCCGGCTCCATGAGGTCGGGACTCCTCGCAGACATCATGATAATCAATCCAAAATCCCTGCCAGCAAATGTAAAAGTTACTTCTGTACGGCTCCAAAGCCGCTGATGCAATAAAATAACAGGAGCTTAAAATGAAACTCAAGAAAATACTCGCCGAAAAACCCAAAAGTCATGTTATTTATTCGATTAAGGCGACAGACACCCTCAAGGATGCTGTCAAGAAACTTGTCGAACACAATGTCGGATGCCTGTTGGTTACAGATCCGGGGAACCCGGACAAATATGTCGGGATAATAGCCCAGACGGACATCATCAGGAAATGCGCTGAAGATGGTAATTTCTACGATATCAAGGCCGAAGACGTCATGGTCAAGCAGCTTGTCGTTGCGACCGGCGAAGATGAAGTGGAATACATAGTAAAGGTCATGAAGAGGCACAAGATCCATCATATCCCTGTCATAGAGAAAGGCAAGCTATGCGGAATCATCTCCATTACCGACATCATCGGCTCGATGCACGAGGAGGATGAGATCAAGATCCGTTACCTCAGCGACTACATGGGTGGAACCTACGGAAGCAACGTGTATTGAGCATAATGAAGCTTCCAAAATCCAAGGTCCTGATTTCCGAGCAGCGTATCCGAAGAAGGGTTGTCGAGCTTGGAAGGAGGATAAGTACGGACTACAAGGATAAGGATCTGACCATAATCTTTATTTCAACCGGCGCCGTTGTCTTTGCCTCCGACTTGATAAGGAACATAAGCCTGCCAATGAAGCTGGACAGCATATCTGCAAGCTCATACAGGAGGCTTGAAAGTTCCGGAAAAGTCAATATGGACGCTCGTCTGAAGATTGACATCAAGGGGAGAAATGTACTGCTCGTCGACGATATCCTCGACAGTGGCAGGACACTTGGGATCACTAGGGGATACTTGAAAAGGAAAAAGCCGGCGGACATCAGGATCTGTGTCCTTTTGGACAAGGCTTCTAAAAGGAGTTTTCCAATCACTCCAGACTATTCTGGATTCTCAATACCGGATGTGTTTGTATACGGATACGGACTCGATTACGACGGATACTACCGCAATCTTCCGTTTGTGGGATTCAAGAAAAATTGAAGATATGGCCTCAGTTCTCTTTTTCTTCAGGAGGTATGGCTTCTTCTACAACTGCCTCATCGGCTTCAGCCTGATCTTCTGCACCGTCTGTTTCCTCAACTACATCCTCGTCGGACTGGTTGTCCAAAAGCCAGTCTGAAAGAGCCTGGTGGTTTGGGTCGCAGGGTACTTTGGCCTGGCAGCTGCAGCAACGGAACTCCTTGAGCTTCCCGCCTTCAATTACAGGCGTTGTCTCGTAGTCGTGGTCGCCCTCGGGGCTCAGGTATACGAGCTTGCTGCGGACAGTTGCGCCGTCAATGACCTCTTCGACCTCATTGGCACCGCAGGACGGGCAGACAAATAACAGTTCATCGTTGATGTTGGGCATATCTCTCATTCTCCATATGATTTTATTTTTATAAGTTGACTACCATAAGATGATATATTTGGATTTCAATACGGAATTTAATGAAAAAATAAACTTAATTATCCGGTGGCGCTGTAGATAAGAGAAATCCCCCCTCCAGCCTTGGGAAATTGGCAAGGATGTGATAAAAATTTCCAAGGTTCCTTTTCCATTATATTCTGCCTGCTCAATCTTATTGCCCTTGCTATCAAATTTATAAACATACTTCCAATTCAAAGCCCCGTTTCGTCATACCTGTAAATATATTTTTCACCTACAGCCCCTCTTGCATTATATATTGTACTTGTCCACTCGCAAATTTTAGACTTTACGGCTCCTTAGGGGTATCCCCTGTCATTGCTTGTCAAAGAAGAAAAAGAAAAACTGCTCAAGGAACTTGCCAATAATGAGGCTGAAAGTCCTGAAAAGTTACCGTCTGTCGTGGAAAGTCAGGAAAATGATATTGGCTCCGACAGCAGGATTCGAACCTGCGACCAAGTGGTTAACAGCCACCTACTCTACCGCTGAGCTATGTCGGAGTATTTTTATACGTAGCGGCGCTTATTCTAACATAGCTTGCAACAAAAACAAGATGGCAGCCATTGAAAATATAAGGATTTTGTCCCCCGCCTGTCAAAACAGCCTGCAAACTCTTCAATTGTATGTTTGAAAATGGCGAAATACGCGGATTGGGCTTATTTTATGATGGTCAAATGGAGGAACCTGTCTAATGGGATTTGAATTCAAATATTTCTGGATGAACCTCAGGGAGCCTGCGATCAAGCTCGCCTGGGTGGGTGTTTTCATTTTGACAGGCGGACTTGCCGTCCTGCCATTTTTTCTCGGCGGCATTATTGGCGCTGTCGGAGTCATTTTTCTGACCGTGCCTTTCGGGCTCATATGCGCCCATATCTTCGCGAGGAAGATCGTCGCTCCTGTCATAGCACGGAAAATAGCCAACGATATCTTCTTTCCAGAGGGCGGTACGCCTCCTCCTCCGGAATTCCCGCAGATCCGTGCGAAGGTCGCAAACGAGAAGTATGCGGA
>JBAQUG010000584.1:0-15675 GCA_049297395.1 Victivallales bacterium
TCCGATACCCTTGTCGGTGAATATTTCCAGAAGCAGCGAATGCTTGATTCGTCCGTCGATCATGTGGACCTTGTTCGTGCCTGCGTTGATAGCATGGACCGCGCTTTTCACCTTTGGAACCATTCCGCCTTTGATTATCCCGCGCTCTATCAGCGTTGCGACTTCCTCGACTTTCACTGTCGATATCACGCTTTCCTCATCCTTGGAATCCTGGAGTATTCCCGGTACGTCGCTGAGGAATACAAGTTTCTTTGCCTTCAGCGCCTCGGCGATCTTGCATGCCGCGATATCCGCATTGATGTTGTAGACCTGCCCTTTCTCATCGCAGGCGAGAGGGGGGATCACTGGAATCACATTGTCCTTTATTGCGTCAACTATCTGCGTTATGTCGACGTGGAAAATGTCGCCGACGAACCCGATGTCCAGCTTCTTTCCCGTCTTCGGGCATGAGGTGAACATCTTCTTGGCCTTGAGGAACTTCTTCCCGGAAAGCTGATGGCCTTTGCCGCCAGCCTCCTTGATGGCATCGACTATCTCCGGGTTGATCTGGTTGTGCAGGACATCGTCCACTACGTCTATCGTCTTGTCGCATGTGAACCTGAGCCCGTTTATGAACTTGGTCTCGATCCCGAGCGATGTCAGCTTAGCGCTTATCGCGTCTCCGCCGCCATGGACCACGATCGGCTTCATGCCGACGCACTCCATGAGGACGATGTCCCTCATCGTGCTCTTCATAAGTTCGGTGTTCTCCATTACGCTTCCTCCGAACTTTATGACGATCATCTCGCCGCGCAGCTTCTGTATGTACGGAAGAGCTTCAATCAGTACCGATGCCTTGTCGATATATTTCTTCACGTTTCTCCAGTTTCTTTTGAAAGTATTTTCTATTACAAGCCGATTTCAAAACTCTGAATGCGGGGAGGTGAAAACCTTTTAAGGAAAGGTTCTTCCCTTCCCCGCACCCCAACCCTTTCCAAACCTGTTTGCTAATAAAGAATCTCCTGCCGTCCATCCTATCCCCGCCGCAGGCAACGGGGCATTATGGGTGAACCCCACGGACTTGGCAATCCGGAGATTCTTTATTTTGCTCTCGGGACGCCGCCTTGGAACGGACGGTTCGGAGAACCGTCCCTACCTTAAAATACGGCGATTTTGCAATTTGAGTATTTTTATTTAGCTGACTTTGAAATCACCCAATCATGCAATCTTTTCAATCACCCAATAATCAAGTATGGTAGTCCGCGTTTATCTTCACATATTCATAAGAGATGTCGTTTGTCCAGACTTCGGCCGACGCTCTGCCCGATTTAAGGTCGAGGGTGATGGTGAATTCCTTTTTCCGGACTATCTCCGCCAGTACAGATTCCTTTGTCCCTGCATCCTGTCCGTTTTTCACGACCGGCGTCTTTTCATAATAAAGGCTCACCTTGTCGGGATTGAAGGAGGCTCCTGAATATCCTGCGGCCGCCATCACTCTCCCCCAGTTCGGATCTCCGCCGAACCATGCAGTCTTGCAGAGAAGTGAGTTCGCGATGGACTTTGCGCAGAGATTCGCGTCCTTGACGCCTGGAGCGTTCAGCACCTTGACTGTGACGAACTTCGTGACGCCTTCTCCGTCGAGCACAATGGCTTTCGCCAGGAATTGAAGTACATGAAGCAGGGCATCCCTGAAAAGAGCGGCTTCCTTCGAGCCGGATTTTATGATCTTGTTTCCGCTCCGGCCATTCGCAAGGACGATCAATGTGTCGTTTGTGCTCATGTCCCCGTCAACTGTAATCCTGTTGAAGGACAAGTCGGCGCCTTCCGCAAGAAGTTTGTCGAGGAGCTTTGCGTCGATTGAAGCGTCGGTTGTGACATACGCAAGCATCGTGGCATGCGGGACGGCATTCATCCCGGGGGCGATCATGCCTGCGCCTTTTGTAATTCCGCCTATTGTGACTTTCCTGCCGGATACCTGGAAGCTCACTGCAATTTCCTTTGGGCGTGTGTCCGTGGTCATTATTGCAAGCGCTGTGTCATGTCCTCCTTTTTCAGAAAGAGCGGTGACTGCCTTCTTGATTCCGGCATCAATCTTGTCCATTGGCATCTGGACTCCGATTCTTCCGGTCGAAGAAACCAGGACTGAGTCAGGCCTGATCCCGAGGAGTCCGGCAGTTGTCCTGGCCATGCTTTTAACGTTTGCAAGACCTTTTTTCCCGGTACATGCATTTGCGTTTCCGCTGTTTATTATCACGGCGGAAATAAGATTCCCCTTTGAGATGATGTCGCGGCCATACACAACCGGAGCGGCTGCGAAGAGGCAGCTTGTGAATGCGGCCGCGGCCTTTGCAGGTGTTTCGGAATATATCAGGGCCATGTCGGCCTTTCCGCTTTTCTTGAGTCCGGCGCATATGCCTGAGGATTTGAAACCGGACGGCGAGGTTATTCCACCGTCCTTCAATACTGAAAATCGTAATGCGTCAGTTTTACCGGGGTCGGTCCCAGGACTTCTTCCCGAGGAACGAGGGAAAAGTACGGAACTGACCCCGCGTTTTTGTAAAGACTGACGCATTGCTGAAAATCCATTGCGCTTCATTGCTTCCTGAATCCTTTTTTGATTTTTTCACATTTTACAGAGATGGCTATTCCACCGCGCGGATGGAATTGTCCGGAAACTTCAAGCCATCTTGGGGAGCATGCCGAATCTATTTTATCAGCTATGATGTTCACGGCTTCCTCGTGGAATGTGTTGAAGTTGCGGAACGAGAAAAGGAAAAGCTTGAGGGATTTGCTTTCGACGCACAGGGCGTCGGGAACATATCTCACAGTGATATTTCCGAAATCAGGCTGTCCGGTCACAGGGCAGAGGGCTGTGAATTCAGGGCATGTGAAGGTTATTTCGTAGTTCCGTTCGGAATAGATGTTACGGAAGACATCCAGCGCCGTCTTCTCCGGACTGTCCGGGAAGGAAGTCTTGGAAGCCTTCAGCGATTTCAGTTCCGCGAAACGGCTCTTGTCCATTTTTTTCATTTCACTGCTCCGGTACGTATTCAGTAAACTATGTCGTTTACTTAATCCGTACTAAAACTGCTGATTCCGCATTTTATTAGATGCAAATATTCACTGAACGAACATAGTCCAGTGAATATTTACCGCGACGCAATCTTTGAGAGATAATCTCGTGCGGAAGGACTTCCGCCGAGAGTATCTAGTCAAAGGAATAATCGATGAACTCCCATTGTTCATCGCCGAGATATTGCATGTTGATGCTGATCCTGTTCTCGGAAGGCTTTTTCTGGTCCGGCTTCATCATCGTGACCGAGGTTCTAATGGTGAATGTCTTCTTCTTCTGGTCCTTGACTCCCAGATTATATTTCTTCGAGAATATCGCTTCGTTGATGTTTTCGATCCCGCTCCTGGATCTGAGGAGTTCCTGCGATGCGCTGAATGCGAGAGCCGGATTCGGTTTTTCATTTGTGTTATTCTGGAGGAAGTTCAATGACTCCCATAATAGGAAGGCAATGAGCAGTGCCAGTGGAATGGCTGCGAGCGCCGTGAACAGCCTTTTTTTCGATTTTCCGGTCGTTTTTGACTGGATGTTTCCCGCCTTCATCCGCGCTGTAACCGAAGCGGATGTCTTGATAGTTTCCTGGATATTCCTGTTTGAAGTCTGGGCGTAGAATTTCACATGGCATTTCGGGCATGAAAGCAGCTTGCCGAGGAATTTGTCCTCGACCTCATATTGGTACTGGCACTTGGAACATTCTATTATAGTCTTACCGGCCATGCTTCCTCTTGGAGATTTAGTATCTTAAAAGTTAAATCTTGTGTTTTCAGCGCAAGATATTTTCCGTTTTCCGTGTTCCATTTTGGTTCCGGCTATGCCGGGTTAGGGTCTTTGTTTCACAGTTCTATGTCTCAAGCGCATGCAAATTTTTCCGGACGTTTGCAATTCAGGAGCCGGAAATCAGGATTCAGAATTAAAAAAATAATTAGTTTCATGCCGGGTAATCTAGTGCGCTTTCCGGGGAAATCAATTTGTAGATATTCACTGAATCCCATCCTTCAGTGAATATTTACCAATGCATCAGCTTCAGCAGCCTTTTCTGTTTCCTCATGCATGCCAGGAGCCTGCCCGCGAAATCCGCAGGCCTGGATGAGTTCAATTCCGGGGAAATTCTGTCTATGATGGCGAGCACCGGTACTCCGGAGTATTTCTCGATTGCCTTGATATTGTCTTTCTCGATAATGCCGGACGGGGACGGCATGTTGCTTATGATCACTCCTGCAATTTTAATTTTCCTGTTTTTCATGGCCTCAATGCTCAGGAGCGTGTGATTTACAGTCCCAAGCCCGGCGTCAGCGACAAGTATTGCAGGAATATCAAGCATTGCAGGAATATCGATCATCATGTGCTTGTCCGTGATCGGAACCATGAGCCCTCCAGCACCTTCGACGAGAAGAAGGTCAAGGCCTTCGGTTGATATGGCGGTGTCATATGCATTGCAGATCTTTTTTATTTCCATTGTTCTCTTTTCATGCGATGCGGCGAGGGCAGGGGAGGCCGGAAGGGAAAATGCATAAGGACAGGAAATATCTGCTGGAAGCTTGAATATTCCGGGAAACAGTCCGTGAGCTGTCGCTATATCCGGTTCTGAATCTTGAATGCCGGTCTGGCAGGGCTTCATAATTGAAACCTTCTTTCCCCTGGCGATGAATAATCCGGCTATGCCGGCAGTTGCAATTGTCTTGCCAACGCCGGTACCGGTACCAGTTATGAAATATGATTTGACCGATATTTTTCCCATGAGGGAAAATATATTAGAATCGGAGAATTGAAAACACTTGAAATAAGTATCTTGGGAATTTAAATCAGCATTGGTGGAACGTAACGCATCAGTCTTTACAAAAACGCGGGTCAGTTCCGTACTTTTCCCTCGTGCCTCGGGAAGAAGTCCTGGGACCGACCCCGGTAAAACTGACGCGTTACGGTGGAACAGGAATTGTTTTTGACACTATTTGAATTAACGATGCACACGTGCTACAATAACCTTGGAAACATGAAACATCGGAGGTAAATATTCACTGAAGGACGGTGTTCAGCAAATATTTACATTAGTATGGATTAAGTAAACGACATAGTTTACTTAATACGTACCATCGGAGGAACGAAGATGCTGACGACAACTGTGAGAAACACGAGAATCAATCTGACAAAACTCCTGAAACTTGTCGGGCAGGGCGACCATGTCATAATCAAAAGCAGATCGACGCCCGTCGCCATGCTTGTGCCATATGAAAAACCCGTAAGGCGCGGATTCCCCGACCTGACGGAGTTCAGAAATCTAATGAAGGCGCACATCAGGAAGACAGGCGATGCCACCGCTGAAATACGCGCGGAACGGGATTCGAGGTAGGAAAATGTATATTGACAGCGGTGTGCTTTTAAAATTGTATGTTCCCGAACCTGAAAGCGATGCGGTACAGCAAGCCATAGCCGACGCCGTTGACGTGACCTGCTCGGAGCTTCTGATCGCCGAATTCCAGTCAGCTCTCTCCCGGAAACGCCGCGAAGGGCCGATCGATGCGTGCGTGGCGGATGAATTCATGGCCGCGTTGAGGCATGACGTCGGGGAAGGCTCCATCAGCATTGTAAAGCTGGACAGCTCGACAATCGAAGCCGCCGTGAAGCTGCTTGCGAAAATGCCCGATGGGATTCCGCTGCGGACCCTGGACGCCATCCACTTGGCGGTGTGCCTCGAAAACAGGCTTTTCCCGCTTTTCACCACGGACGGAGTAATGTCCAAGGCAGCCAGGCATTTGAAAATACCTCTCATCGAACCTTCCGCCAAATCAGCTCCGCCGGGGCACGGAAAATATAAGTGATGGAGAAATTCTGATATGCCACAAGGTAAATATTTTGACAGGATATTTGACAGGTTGTCTTCACAGGACAGGAGCAATATTCAAGCTTATGTGCTACGTCAGGTGAAGGAGAAGGGTTTTTTCCAGACGGTGTTCAATGCGATACAGGAAGGAATAATAATAATTGACAAGGATCTGATGATCCGCTATGTCAACAGTGCGGCAGTCGCAATGCTTGGCATACCGGAAAACATTGAAGAGCAGAGGATCAGCCGTTTCCTCAAGGATGTAGACTGGAAACTTGTGCAGAACCGGGATCCAGAGGAAATCGACAAGATATCGAGGCAGGAGATAGAGGTCCTGTATCCGCTCAGGAGGATTTTGCTGTTCTATGTCCTGCCACATGAGAAGGACAAGGACACTTCAATAATAATCCTGCATGATGTGACCGAGGCGCGTTCCAGGACGCTGAAGGAGATGGAATCCAAGAAGACTCACATGATATCGCTTCTTGCCGCAGGGGTCGCCCATGAGATCGGAAACCCGTTGAACAGTCTCAACATCCATCTCCAGCTCCTCGAGAGGAAGCTCAGGAAAAGCAAAAAGAAGGATGCCGAGTCCCTGGAACTCCTATCTGTAGCTGAAAGGGAGGTCAAGAGACTGGACATGATAATCTCCCAGTTCCTCCAGGCTGTAAGGCCGGCGATGCCGATAATGTCGCGGGTAGACCTCAAGCAGCTGATCATTGAGACGCTGAACTTCATGCAATATGAAATTGAAAACAAGAACATAAAGGTCGAATGCTCATGGGCCAATGACTGCCCTCATGTGCAGGGCGATGAAAACCAGCTCAAGCAGGCTTTCTACAACATAATGAAAAATGGAGTGCAGGCCATGCCCGACGGCGGAACCATGAACATCTCCTGCGCTTTTGATGAGGACAAGGTGGAGCTTTCATTCGGGGATGGGGGCAAAGGGATAAGCGCGGACGACATCGCCAGGATCTTCGAACCGTACTATACCACGAAGAATGGCGGCACCGGACTGGGGCTCATGGTTGTGGAAAGGATTATCAGGGAGCATGGAGCCGAGCTTCTGGTAGAGAGCGAGCCGGGCAGGGGAACCGTCTTCAAGATCAAGTTTCCGCTGTCAACCAGGAGGATCAGGATGCTTCCGGCACCGGAGGGGAAATAGTGGGGAAGTGCGGAAATGCGAAAGTTCGGGAGTTCGCAAGTGAGGACGGGAGAGTTTGGAAAAGCAATAGACTTGCAATCAGAGAGCACGTCAGCGGAGTGACGTGGCTACAATAAATCCAGGCTGTAGCCGCGTCACTCTGCTGACGCGTTTCTTCAATGCAATATGAAATATCGGGAGATTTACAATGAGCAACAATAGAAAATACAGCATACTTGTGGCGGATGATGAAAGGGCGACAAGGGAAGGCCTCAGCCGCCTTCTCAGGCAGACTTATGATGTGACTCTGGCGGAAGACGGGGCCAGGGCGATAAACATACTTAAGAAGAATAATTTCGACATTGTTGTCACTGATCTGAAAATGCCGGGCTCGGACGGAATGGACGTGCTCAGGGAGGCCTTGGCTAAAAAACCGCAGCCTGTATGCGTGATTATGACAGCCTATGGCTCCATCCCTTCCGCCATCGAAGCGACAAAGGCCGGAGCTTTTGACTTCATTCAGAAACCTCTTAATCTGGACCAGTTCGAGCTTGTGATCAAAAGGGCCGTGGAGAAAAAACAGCTCACTGAAGAAAATCAGGAGCTCAAGAGAAAGCTCAACCGCGGCAGCATCTATGGACTAGACGACATCATCGGCAAATCCACGGCCATGCACGAGGTCTTTGAAACCGTCAAACAGGTTGCCCCGGCAAGAACAACCGTAATGATAACTGGAGAAAGCGGAACCGGCAAGGAAATGATTGCCCACTCATTGCATGCCCTCAGCGGAAGACAGGGATCTTTTGTCGCCGTCCACTGCGCGGCCCTGCCTCCGACACTTCTTGAGAGCGAGCTTTTCGGGCATGAAAAAGGTTCGTTTACCGGAGCGGCAGAGCAGAAGAAAGGGCGTTTCGAACTCGCCGACGGAGGGACGCTTTTCCTTGATGAGATCGGGGACATCGATCAGTCCGTGCAGGTAAAGATTCTCCGTGCGCTTGAGACAAAAACTTTTGAACGTGTCGGGGGGACAGAGCCTGTGGTCAGCGATGCCAGGGTGATAACTGCGACGAACAGGGATCTTAAGGCGCTGGTTAATGAGGGCAAGTTCAGGGAAGACCTCTATTTCCGGCTTTTTGTCGTGGCGATACATCTTCCTCCGCTCCGTGAACGGCATGAGGACATTCCAATGCTGGTGAAGCATTTTATCGATGAATTCTCATTGGAGAACAACAAGGAAGTGATGAGTATTTCAGAAGATGCCATCGGCCTCCTCTGCAGATATGGATGGCCGGGTAATATCCGCGAACTCCGCAACTGCGTTGAACGGATGGTCGTCCTCAGCCGCAGCAAGGTGCTGGACGTCCACAATGTTCCGTTCCACATCCGGGAAAGTATTTCTCCGGAACTTGCAAAAACTGTTCTTCCGTCAAATTCGCTCAATATAGGGAAGGCGGAACGGATGCTGACCCAGAAGGCTCTCGACGAGTGCAATGGAAATGTCACCAAGGCCGCCGCCAAGCTCGGGATCAGCAGGAGGACCCTGCACCGCAAGTTGAAGGAATTGAAGCGGTGATACAATTTGAAGGTTGAACACCAACAAAAAAGCAATCAGCTGAAAAGAGGCAATTTTGAAATTGCCTCCTTGACATATTTGAGGTAACAAATGAAAAATAATTTGATAGACGGAATGTCTCCTGAACAAGCTTTGAAAATACTGAAGCGTTTGGCGAGAAGTAGTCCGAAGATCAAGAAGCAGATTGAAATTGAAGCGAAAAAGAATCTTAAGGAAATAGACATTGAAGCGATTTGTGACGACGTATATTTGGCCTTGGATGGAATAGATGTCGAAGAATTTTGGGATCGCTCAGGCTCCACTAGACATGGGTATTCAGCTCCGGAAGATATGGCTGTCGAGATGATTGAGGAGGAGCTGATGCCATATAATGAAGAAGTGATCAGGTTGTTTGAAATGGGCATGACCAGGGAAGCCAAGCTTTACTGTATGGGAGTTTTGAAAGGAATATATCGATACAACCAGGAATCAAAATCCGAATTCAAGGACTGGGCCGAAGATGTTCCCGGTGAATGTTTCGGATATTTATTGGGTGCGTGGAGGGAAAGAACAACTGATGAGGATGACATAAGGGAGATGGACGAGTTTATAGAAAAAGAAATGCGGAAAGTGGGAGGGGGCTGATCGTGCGCGTATTTAAAGTAGATAAGACAGCCTGAAGGTTGAACATCAGCGAATGTCAGACGCAGATGCCGACAATGGATGTTTCCCAGCATCTTTCTTTTCAAGTTGCCAGTTGATTTCCTCCGAGTTCCTGACTATCTTCCGTACAGATAATCGTGAGGCTGACATGTCTGAAATCAATACAAAATGTTTGCATTGCCATTCGGTTTTCGAGGTTGATGAGAAATATATCAACCAAATCACTGAATGCCCGGACTGTGGCAAGAAATTTGTAATACAAGCGCAGGTGCAAAAGCCAGTAAAGAACTCAGATAACGGCCTTCTTCTAGGCCTGTATGAGATCAAGGGCGAACCTGTTGCCGGTGGCATGGGCAAGGTGTTCAGGGTGCATCATACCACTTGGAACGTTGACCTGGCCATGAAGCAACCGCATCCGGAACTGTTCGAGACCGAGGAACAGAAGCAGAACTTCATCCATGAATGCGATGCCTGGATCAATCTTGGTCTGCATCCGCATATTGTCTCCTGCTACTATGTCCGTGAAATCAATGGCACCCCAAATATCTTTGCCGAATGGATGGGACGGTGGCAGTCTTGCCGGTTGGATTGAGAAAGGTAGACTAGACTCCTTGGAGAAAATACTTGATATCGCGATCCAATTCGCCTGGGGATTGGATTATGCACATGAGCAGGGCCTGATTCACCAGGACGTGAAACCGGATAATGTTCTGTTGAACTCAGGGGGTGACGTCAAGGTTGCAGATTTTGGAATATCCAATGCAAAAGCCAAATTCAGCGTATCTGCTTTCATGAAATCACAAGTCATGGGTACAATGATCAGCGAATCCGGCGCATATACACCGGCATACTGTTCCCCTGAACAGGCTAACAGAGGAAAGTTAACCCGGCGCACTGATATCTGGAGCTGGGCGGTGTCGGTGATGGAGATGTTCACAGGACATGCCATCTGGCCGTCGGGATCAGTAGCAGGTAAAAGCTTTGAAGAATATTTGAAGTCACCCGCTGATTATTTTAAGCTGCCTATGCCAGAAGCACTCGTAAAACTCCTACGGGAATGCTTCAATGAGAACGAAGCTGAGCGTCCGCGTGATTTCAAAATAATAGTTGATAAACTGCTCGAAATCTACCGAACTGAAACCGGAAAGTCGTATATACGTGTTGTTCCAAAAGCTGCCGTCGATGCGCCGGATTCTCTCAATAACCGGGCTCTGAGCTACATGGACATGGGGCAGCCAGAGCAGTCGAAGCGGTTGTGGAATCGAGCGCTGAAAATAGATCCGATGCATTTAGAATCCACATACAACCAAGGACTTTATCTCTGGCGCTCCGCCCAGATTGACGATCTTGAATTAGTTCGGCGGCTCGAAGCATTGCGCCATGGCTACAAAAACTCCTGGCGGGATGAGTATTTGCTGGCCATGATCCATCTTGATCGCGGAGATGCTGAATCTGCACTGCCGCTTCTGGAAGATACAATAAGCCGATCAGATAATGATACCGCTGTTTTTAAGGCGATGGAGATCGCGGTAAACATGCGCGGCAAAGGTAAATGTATTCGCTCTTTCGAAGGGCATACGGAATATGTCACCTCAGTAAGTTTCAGTCCTAACGGCAAATTTGCACTATCTGGAAGTTGGGACAAGACACTGAAACTGTGGGATGTAGTATCCGGCGTATGTATACGCACTTTCGAGGGGCATACTGGTTCTGTCGGCTCTGCGAGTTTCAGTCCTGACGGCAAATACGCACTATCGGGAAGTTCTGACTCTACCCTAAAGATATGGAACGTAGAAACAGGGGAATGCCTCCGTACCTTCGAGGGGCATGTGCATTATGTCAATTCCGTCAGTTTCAGCCCGGGTGGCAAATACGCGCTATCGGGAAGCGATGACAAAACCCTGAAGCTGTGGAACCTGCAATCAGGCCAATGCCTCCATACTTTCGATGGACATACGGATCCTGTCACCTCAGTTTGTTTCAGTCCAGACGGCAAATACGCATTATCGGGAAGCGGTAATATAAATTTGAAAAAGGATAACAGCATAAAACTATGGGGAATGGAAACAGGTCGCTGCCTCCGCACTTTCGAGGGGCATACCGGTTCTGTTGAATCTGTAAGTTTCAGCCCAGACGGCAAATACGCGCTGTCGGGAAGCGGGGACGGAACCTTGAAGCTATGGAACGTGGAAACAGGCCGGTGCCTCCGAACTTTCATGGCTTTCGCGGGGGATACAAATCATGTCACCTCTGTTTGTTTTAGCCCTGATGGCAAGTTCGTACTATCAGGTGGCTATGACAAAAACCTGAAACTGTGGAACATGGCATCTGGTCAATGCCTCCGTTCTTTTCTGGGACATACCGATGGGGTCAGTTCCGTAAGTTTCAGCCCAGATGGCAAATTTGTACTATCAGCGGGAATCATTGACGATAAAATCATGAAACTGTGGGACGTGCCTGTTTTCCAGAAATCCACAGATTGGGTGCTGTGCAGTATTCGGACGACCAGGGAAACTCTTGGAAATGAAAAACTATTCCAAGAAGCTATACAGGAATCGGAAAAGAAATCAGTTGATGGAGATCTTGCCGCTGCATTGACCGCATTGACAACCGCCTGTTCAATTCCCGGCTTTGAGAGAGCTCCGCAATACCTGGAATTGAATATTAAAATAGGACAGTATTGTCGGAGAACTGGTATTCAGACTGGATGGATGGAACACGCTTTCGAGGGGCATACTGGTTATGTCAGATCTGCGAGTTTCAGCCCGGACGGTAAATACGCACTCTCGGGAAGTTCTGACTCTACCCTGAAGCTATGGAACGTGGAAACAGGGGAATGCCTTCACACTTTCGAGGGGCATGCTATCTCTGTGAGTTCAGTAAGTTTTAGCCCGGATGCTAAATTCATATTATCGGGAGGCTGGGATAATAGCATGAAGCTGTGGGACATAAAAACCGGACAATGCCTCCGCGCATTCATAGGTCATACGGATTGGGTTCGCTCCGTCAGTTTCAGCCCTGACGGCAAATACGCGCTATCGGGAAGCAATGACAAAACCCTTAAGCTGTGGAACCTGCAATCAGACCAATGCCTCCACACTTTCGATGGACATACGGATTCTGTCATTTCTGTTTGTTTCAGTCCAGATGGCAAAGCCGCACTATCGGGAAGTTTTGACCTTACACTGAAGCTGTGGGACATAGAAACCGG
Organism: Victivallales bacterium; assembly: GCA_049297395.1. Lineage (GTDB taxonomy): Bacteria > Verrucomicrobiota > Lentisphaeria > Victivallales > GWF2-50-93 > GWF2-50-93. The sequence continues at coordinate 12,444 of JBAQUG010000584.1, forward strand.
ACAATGCCTCCTCACATTCGAGGGACATGAGAATTCTGTCTGCTCCGCGTGTTTCAATCCTGACGGCAAATCCACGCTATCAGGAAGTAAAGACGGTACGTTAAGGCTGTGGAACGTAAAAACCGGACAATGCCTACGGACTTTCAAGGGACATGAAGAATCTGTCATATCAGTGAGTTTCAGCCCGGACGCTAAATTCGCATTATCGGGAAGTTCTGACTCTACCCTGAAGCTATGGAACGTGGATACTGGCCGATGTCTCATCACTTTCGTAGGGCATATGCGTTCTGTTTATTCCGTTAATTTCAGTCCAGACGGCAAATACGCGCTCTCCGGGGGCCTTGACAATAACGTTAAGCTCTGGCGTCTCGACTGGAATTATGAATTTCCTGGCTGGCAAGACTGGGATGATGGCGCGGAGCCGTATCTGCGCAATTTTCTGACGATACGCAACGGTAAATGGAACGAGGCGGATTTCAACCGGTTGATCAATGCTCTGCAGAATCGCGGCTATGGATGGCTGAGGCCGGAAGGTGTCAGGAAAAAGCTAGGGGAAATGATTGGATAAAAAAGAGATATGGAGTGGAAGAGTAATTATCAAACAAAGACTTTTACAATATGGAAAACATAAATAGCAAAAGATTTCTTTATCGGTATTACTGCAAAGGTGATTATATCTTTGATGTTCTCAGAAATAAAAGATTATACTTTTGCCTGCCAACAGAGTTTAAAGATCCATTTGATTGCAGGCCATTAACCTCGATTAGCCACAACCGCGTAGATAACGAAACGTGGAATAGATTTCTTTACTGTCTCGCTAAGTTCCAGTACTCAAAAAAAACTGAATCCGAGATAAAAAAACATGCAAATGCGGCTTTTGCCAAAAAATTACACAGGAATCATTTATGGCTGCGAGAAACCGATAATTATTTGATGAAGCGCAAATCACCCATAAGAGTCTGTTGTTTTACAAAATCACCGAGAAATATGGTGATGTGGGAGCACTATGCGAATAACCACAAAGGGGTTGTTTTCCAATTCCGCAAATCTTCTCTAAATGATGCGGTTACAGGTCAGTTCCGCGGGCAAGAAGTACGTTACATTCCTGGAGCATTGGGAGTCAAGGATTATTTGGATTCCTTGGAAAAAGGCATCCAAGGAGATGCGCTGGCTATGGCACATATGATTTATTCCACGAAAAGCAGAGAATGGGTTTACGAAGATGAAGTACGGTTTTTTACAAAGCAAACAAGACATTATGTGTCTTTCGATAAAGAATCACTTTCAGGAATTATTTTGGGAGCTAAATGTTCTGTAAACTTTAGAAAAACAGTGCGCCAAGCCATTAGCAGGTGGGAAATCAAGCCACGACTCTATCAGGCATCTATTGAGAAATCAACACATAAACTTTGGATTAATTCCTTTATATAGGAAAAGGAGATGGCCTGCTTGGATAAATAAAGTAACTCTGAGGCAACAAAAAATGACTATGAAAATCTTAGTATGGGACACATGTGCTATCATCAAATTCTTCGTTAAGGAAGAGGGGAGTAACACGGTAAAATGGATGGTCGAAAACCGTGCGCTATACGGACTTAATTTTTCTGTCTCAACAATCGCGAGACTTGAATTCGAAATTGTCATGTGGAAGAAGACCGCCAATGGAAACCTCACGATTCCACAAACAAGGGGGATTCTGAAACGTGCAAGCGGGTATTTCGGAAGTGTGTTTCGGATTCGCGACACCAATCCCATTCCAGCATTTCGAAGCGGGCATCCAATTGAGTACAATGCCCTGGTCAATAAATACGGATTGAAAATCGGAAAGAATGATCGGGATGTGTGGCACCTTATGTGCGCACACAACTATCTTCGTTGCTGTGGGGGAAAGTCGTCTCCTAATATTGTAACTACAGATCCAAACCTGAAAAAGATGTGTGAAACAGAAGGCTATGGGATCATCGACCCAGTAGAGCAAAAACCTGAAGACCTTAAAAAACTATGGAATTAAATTTCAAGCCTTGATGACTATTACAGTTATATTGTCCTTGCCGCCTTTCTCATTCGCCCTTGCCACAAGTTCGGTACATGCTTCTTCGGGATTTGACTTTTTTGATAGGATTTCCTGTATTTCAGGTTCCGGCAACATTAGGGTAAGTCCATCGGAACACAGAAGAAGCAGGGCTCCAGGGCTTAAATCAACTTTCTTTATCTCTGGCAGCGGATTCCCATCCATGCCGACGAATCTCGTTATCTGCCCTTTCGCAGGGTGTGTTTCAGCTTCTTCCGGAGAGATCTCGTTGCTGTCCAGGAGAAGCTGGACTATTGAATGGTCCTTGGTTTGGCAGATTAGTTTTTCATCCTTCAAGAGGTAGATCCTGCTGTCTCCCATGTGCGCGATGACTGCATATCCGCTGCGTACAACTGCAAGCGCGACTGTAGCCCCCATTCCGGAAAGGCCTGGCTCGTTTATTGTTTTCTTTCTGACGGAATTGCTTAGTAGGTTGATTGCGGATCCAACTCTTTTTCTGAATTCAGCCGAAGCAGGATCAATTCCATGGCTGAGCGCTTCCTTTATCATCCCCGGCAATGTTTCGACGACGATCTTAGAAGCGATGTCACCAGCGAACTCACCTCCCATCCCATCGGAGACAATGAACAGTCCTATATCAGGGTGTGCGCTCCAGGCGTCTTCGTTCTTGTTCCGAACCAGCCCGGTGTCTGTAAATCCGAAATATTTCAATTCCATGCAGGTCTTCATGTTGATTCAGTCCTTCTTTCGTTCGAGACAATCGCAAACAGGTTTGGAAAGGGTTGGGGTGCGGGTAAGGGAAGAACCTTTCCTTAAAAGGTTTTCACTTTCCCGCATTCAAGTTATTCCGAGTTTTGCAATTATCTCACCTCATTCACATTGCCGACCGGATTCTTTTCTTTAGTTCCGTGGCGGTCTTGAACTTTAACGATGGATTGTCTATCAGGGCTTCATCAATGACATCAGCGAGTTTCTTCGGTATTGATCTGTTCCTGTCCCTGATTGGGATTGGGTGGTTCTGGAGGACCGACTGCCAGACGTCCTGTTTCATAGAGAAATTCCTGGGGTAATCACCGGTCAGCATATTGTAGAAGGATGCGGCAACAGCCCATACGTCAACCTCAGGCATTGAGAACTTGTAGTTCAAAACCTGCTGTCTCGGCATGAAGAACGGCTTGCCTGCGGCAGTTCCGGTACGAG
>JBAQUG010000585.1:0-13219 GCA_049297395.1 Victivallales bacterium
GTCTATTTCTTTGCAGGTTCCATTGCTTCTTTCTTCTCTTCCTTTTTTTCATCTTTCTTCTTGTCGTTGGATTTCTTGTCCTCGACGCCCTTGTTGATCTCCTTGAGGATGATTTCAGTTATATCCAGCTCGGGGACCCTGTAGACTATTGAAGGGATGTTGTTCAGGGTCTTGCCGGACGAGTCGAGCACTATTGTGATGCCCAGAGGCAGGCAGTATCTCTTGATGGTCTCGGATATCTCCTTCAGCAGGCCGTTCCTCTTCTCCTCGTAGATGTCCTTCAGCATGCCCTGCTTTTCCGAGTTGTACTGCTTGAGTTCGGCCTCCTTTTCCTTCAGCTGGCGGTACTTGTCCTGTGCGGCCACTCTCTTGTTCTCGCGTTCGGCCTCGCTGAGGGCGATGTTCTGGGCGGCATCGCGCATCTCCTTGAACTCGTCCTGCAGTTTCAGCAGAGACTCGTTGAGCTTGTCGGAATAGTCCTTGAACACCTCCGCCTGCTTCTTGATGTCGGCGTCGGCGATCTTCGTCTTGTAGTAGCTCTGGAACAGCTTTTCCATATCGACCACGGCGAACTTCTGGTCGGCGCAGAATCCGCTCGCGGCGGCAAATAAAGATAAGATTAGTGTCAGTACGGCCAGCTTCCTCATTGTTTTCTCCTTAATGTTTTTCAGTCCAGTAAAATAATGTGTCTGCGGTACTTTTCACGCTCCGGAGCTGATTTTTATCCTATAGTGGTTGAATACACGCAAGGTCGTATTGGAAAATCCTTATGACAGCCTCAGATAATTCCTGATCTCCATTTTTCCATGAAAAACACCGAGGACATCTATTTCACCGTCTTTTTCACGGTAAAGATATGCAATCCTGTAGTGGCCATGCAGAATTATTCTTATATGGCTATTGGAAGAATGCTGATATTTGTAGCCTGTTTCAGGCAGATTCTGCAGAATCTGAACTTTCTCATAAATGCCATTTACTGTATTGATGGCCGCAGCGGGATTGTCAGAAGCAATATAATGAAAGATATAATTGAGCCAATATCTGGATTCTTCAGTCCAAATTACTTTGACCATGACTCAATTTCTCTTTTCATGTCTTTGTTGCTGATGATTCTTTTGTTCTTGGAATCCTCGAGCCCCTTGTCAATCATTTCGGCAAAGGCCAGTTCGCGGAGAATCTCGTCGAACGAACTGTCGTCCGGCTGTTCCTCAATGATTTTAATCATGTTTTCCTTGATAAGCGCAGGCATGGGAACCCTCTTTTGTTTTGATCTTAATATAAATCATAAAGACATGAAAATCAAGTCTCAGCGCAATTGAACACGGTGGGTTATTTCTGTTTTTGTGCTAATGGAACCCTACAAGTTTCTTTTGTTCCTCGTCCCATACTTTCAGCCGGATGGCGGAAAGGCTTTTCCAGAACTTGAGGGGTGTCCTGGCCTGCAGCGCAGGAATGGCATCGTAGCACTCCTTGAGCCGGTAGTTCGGGATCCTGGGGCCCAGATGATGCACATGATGGTATCCGATGCTGCCGGAAAACCAGCGCATCACCGCCGGCAGTTTGTAGAAGGAACTTCCTTCCATGGCTGCACGCATCGCATCCCAGCCCTTTTTGCGCGACCAGTAAACCCCGTCGAACTGGTGCTGCACGTAGAAGAGCCAGACTCCCGCAGCTCCGGCCATCCATATCACAGGCAGCTGTACAAGAACGTACGTCCGCCATCCTATGCTCCAGGCGGCTATCATCACGGTGCCGATGATGAGCAGATTGGTGAATATGACGCTCACACGCTCCTTGCGCGAAGACTTCCGGGCCGGTAGCCGGTGGCGGAGCAGAAAACAGAACAGTGCGCCCAGTCCGAGCATCACCGCAGGGCTGCGGTAGAGCCGATAGCATGTCCGCATCACCTTCGATGCGCTTTTATATTCCGTCAGGGTCATAGTCCAGATATCGCCGAAGCCGCGCGCATCCAGGTCCGCGTAGGTCGCATGGTGCCTGAGATGGCTGAACCGCCAGTCGTCGAACGGAGTGAATACCATCAGACCCAGAAGATGGCCGAAGAAAGTGTTCGGGCCTTTTTTCTTGAAGAACGAACCATGCACGCAGTCGTGGAACAGGATGAATATCCGGACCAGAAATGCGGCGGCAATAGCCGCAAGGACAAGAGTCAACGCATAAGGGTAGCCGCGCCGGATCGACATGATCATCAGGAGCCAGAGTCCGAAGTAGGGAAGGAGCGTGTCCGTCAGCTGCCATAAGGACTTGATGGCGCTGGTATCCTTGTAGTTTGACAGTGTAGCATGCCAGGCGGGCCACTCGCGGCCCGAGCCCTGCTCGTTCTGATTCTTGTTGGAAGATGCTGTTTCAGCCGCCGCCATATTCACTCCCCCGACCGGTTCTTTCTCCTTGGGCTTTCATCTCTCCGTAAATCGAACTGTCAACATGCGTGATTGCTCGTTACTTCTTGATGTAATTTATCATTAAAAAACAGGATTGTAAATATTCAAAATCTAAGAAAATGCATGAAAAAATGAAGGAATATGTTGGGCTTTAGCCCGACAATTCTTGCTTATACAGCAATTAAGCTGAATGCTTGCGGAATATTCATTGTCAGATTGACCTTATTTGAGCTTTCTACGATTTTTGGTCTCTATTTTCTTGATGCTTTCGACTGTTGGCAGATGTTCCGGCATCGTGCCGCCCAATTCTCGGATAGTCTGGCGTACCTTCGCGCCGACTTCGTGGTGTGTCCGGTTTGCGGTATCTTTGCCTTTAACTTTGTCACGGCGCAGTTTTTCCTCGGCCTGGGTCGCCCGGAACAGATTTGCCGCCAGTTCCGTGCTACCCATGTGATCCAGTATCTTCTGGTTCTTCTTCAATTCTTTTCGCCGGTGTATGTCCTCCTGTTTCAATCCGCCATAAAGCCCCATGTAGCCGTGATTCTTGAATATGGCATAGTCAATCGGCTCTACAACACCCGCGTCTTTCGCGGCATAGGCCAGCTGTGTATTATGACGACGTATTTCCTCGCGTAATAGGAGACGGCGTTCTTCCTCAACTCGCCCGTCCTCCAATTCCTGTCGGCGTGTCTGTACTGCAAAATATGTCTGGCCCTGCGCGACAATCTCCTTTTTGGGGTCGGCGTTCTGGATTGCCAGATAACAGGCGTAACGCGACATGAGCACGGATTTTACCTGCCGCTGACCTCCTTTCCCGATTTCGATCATTTCGGTGACGTCAACGAAATGATCCTCGATTCGGTGTCCGCTGTTGAAACAGGCCAGCTTGGCCTTCTCGACTACGGCCTCGAAATTGCGGTAGTCTCCGTAATCTAAAATTCCTGCAAAATTACTTCACAATTCGAACGTTCGATTGTTCAGCCGTTCGATTGTTCTTCTTCCTTCTTCATCCCGAACTGCATGTCGTGGAGCTTCATGTACTGGCCGCCCTTCGCCATGAGCTCGCCGTGGGTTCCCTGTTCGACTATCCTTCCCTGTGAAAGGACAATGATGAGGTTTGCATGCTTGATCGTGCTCAGGCGGTGGGCTATCGCGAACACAGTCCTGTTCTCCATGAGATTGTTCAGGGCTTCCTGGACAAGGCGTTCGGTGACGGTGTCAAGGGCGCTTGTTGCTTCGTCAAGGATCAGGATTGGAGGATTCTTGAGGATGGCCCGGGCAATTGAAATTCTCTGCTTTTCACCTCCGCTGAGCTTTGATCCCTTCTCTCCTACAACGGTATCGAATCCTTCCGAGTGCCGCCCGTCCATTATGAACGAATATGCGTTCGCCTGTTTTGCAGCCGCTATGATCTGTTCCTTTGTAGCCGACTGAAAACCGTATGAGATATTGTTGGAGATGGTGTCGTTGAATAGTATCGTGGTCTGGGAGACAATCCCTATGTGGTTCCTCAGGGATGCTATTGATATGTCGCGCACGTCATGTCCGTCAATCGTCACGGAGCCCGAGTCGACATCGTAGAACCGCGCTATGAGATTTGCGATCGTGGTCTTGCCAGATCCAGTTTCCCCGACTACGGCGACTACGCTCCCTTTAGGGATTGTAAGATTCAGATTGTCGAGGATCCTCTTGTCCTCATATGAGAAGACGACATTGTTCAACTTGATTTCGTTGCTGAAATCCCTGATCTCCACGGCGTCCGGTTTTTCGGTGACTTCCGCCTTCATGTCGATCAGGTCGAAATACCTGTCGGCGGCGGCCATGCTCCTCTGGATGTAGGTGTTGATCTTGATGATGTTCTTGACAGGCTGGTATGCAAAGACGATCGGGACCAGCAGCTGTGCGATGTCGCTTATCGGTATGTTCTTGTAGGCGCAGCATAACAGGAATATGATTACGCTGACTACTGAGACGAATTCGACGAGCGGAGCTATCATGAGCTCGGCCCGCAGCGCCTTTATGACTGTCCTGAAATAAGTCCTGTTTACATTCTTGAACGTGTCGATTTCCTTCTGCTCCATGTTGTATGACTTGACCACCAGGATTCCGGTGAAGACTTCGTGCATCCTGGTGACGACATCGGCGATCTTCGAGAACGACTTCTGGTAGATCTTCCTTATCCTTCGTCCTATTATTATGATCGGAAGCACGGAGACCGGCAGGGCGATAAGGAGTATGAGAGGAAGAATCAAGTGCTCGTTGGTCATCCCTACATATATTATAAACCCTATGCATCCGAGGAGTTCGATCGGGCAGCGCGTGGCATCCTCGATGACGAATGAGACCGACGACTCGATCGCGCCCGTATCGTTGGTGCATCTGCTTATCAGTTGTCCGACATCGGTCTTGCCGTAGAATTTCATGGACTGTCCGACCAGCTTTTCAAATGCCTTGTCTCGGAGATCCGCCACCACCCTGGTGCCGACCCAGCGCGTGTAGAGCTTGTTCACGTAGACGGCGGCGCTCCTCAGGAACCAGAGAATTATGAAGATGGAGCATAGGATGAGCAGGCCCGGCTTGGTCATCAAGTTGTCTTTTAGCAGCTGCACGTCCATGTGCAGCCAGTCTATGGCCTTCTGGGCAATCTGCAGGTATTTGACCACGTCTATTGCATCCTTCTTTCCGCTGGATGGGACGGGTGCGGCTTCGGCTGGTACTGGATTCGCGTCCTTTGTGGCCGTGTCCATATTCTGAGTGCTTTTACTATCGACAACGTGTGCAATGGCGCCGCCCTTATTCTCCAAGGTCTGGAAAAACGGTTTGATCCAGAAGAAGCTGCTGAAGAGGGAGCCTGCCGACACGAATCCTGCCAGGATTCCTATGGCGAGCTTGCGCTTGTACGGCTTAGCATAAGTCAGAAGGCGGAAATAGCTCTGCCTTTTATATGAATATTTGTCGGCCATTGGATAACCTTAGTCCTTTGAAAAATTAGGCAAGTACTGTTTGTTCCTGCGCCATTAGAGTATATTTTTATAAGAATCGATACTTTACAGTCTCAAATGAATCCAAACAAATCATATTTGGCACATGGAGTTAAAAAATGAGGATAATATCCTGGAACGTAAATGGTATAAGAGCCGTCCAGAAGAAAGGTTTTGCCGATTGGCTGCTGAAAGAGAAGCCAGATGTCCTGTGCCTCCAGGAGACGAAAGCCGAGGAGGATCAGGTCGACATGGAGCTCAGGTGCATTCCCGGCTACAGGAGCTACTGGTGTTCCGGCGTCAGAAAAGGCTACAGCGGAACTGCGGATTTCGCAAAGGTCGAACCGAAGAACGTGGAATTCGGATTCGGACTCGATCCCAGGTTTGACAGGGAAGGCAGGATAATCGTAATGGATCTGCCGCAGTTCATGCTCATCAACATTTATTTCCCGAATGGACAAAAGGACGATGACCGCCTCAAGTACAAGCTCGGGTTCTATGACGCCACCCTCGATTTCTGCGAAGCTCGCAGGAAGGAGGGCAGGGAACTCCTCGTCTGCGGCGACTACAACACCGCCCACAACGAGATCGATCTCGCCCGTCCTAAGGAAAACGAGGACGTTTCAGGATTCCTCAGGATTGAACGCGACTGGATGGACAAATGGGAGAAACACGGCTACATCGACACTTTCCGGAAACTCCATCCCGACAAGACCGAGGCGTACACATGGTGGAGTGTGCGGACTGCCGCACGCGCCAGGAATGTCGGATGGAGGCTCGACTACCATTATGTCACTCCAGGCCTCTTCAGGAAAGTGAAGTCATCGGAAATGATGGGAGACGTGATGGGCTCTGACCATTGTCCGATAGTAATTGAAATGGATTTCTAATGTAGCACAGGCATCTTGCCTGTGTTTTTTATCTTTGAGCTGATTGCAAAATACGTATCCTGTGTTATTTTACGGGACTTTTCCGAATGTTATTTGTTCGGATTTCGTGATTCGAATTTCGTGTTTTTCCCTGCACATGGGGCATTAGCTCAGTTGGCTAGAGCGCTTGCATGGCATGCAAGAGGTCAAGGGTTCAACTCCCTTATGCTCCAAATCCTTTTTTAGCCTCAATAATGGCATTTCCCAGCTCTCCGAATTGATGTTTTTCACATACCTGCTACAGTACTTGCTACACATGGCGGTCCTGTTTATCATATGATTCGTTAAATCCCGCTATAACCCGCTATTTGTTATTTACAGGGAGGAGGAAGTAATGAAAAAAGACGGAGCAAAGCTTTTTTGTAGGGGTAAGAAAGGAACATACTATTTTAGAAAGCGCGATGGAACCAAGGACATATGGATATCCACTAGGACTACTGAAAAGACAAAAGCTCAGAAATACCTCGATTCCTACGAGAATACAGAAAATGCAAAAGATGTAATTCTTGATGAGGCCGGCTCTGGGGCTAAGGTCATCCAAAGGATCTCATCAGTTCTAACAAAGAAAATCACGAAAAAGGAATTCAAGAAGACGTCAATTCTAGATGCCTATGAGAAATGGACGAAATCCTACGACAAGTTTATGGACATCTCCCAGGCTAGGCGCGACTTCTTCAGTAGCATAATTAAGAAATTTTCAGATTGGGCTGGAGAGGAAGGTCGGAAGATTACAGACATTGAAGACGTGACTCCAGAAATAGCCAAGCAATATGCAAGATATCTCTGGGATGATGGATATTCGTCTAAAACCTTCAACGATCACATTTATCTGCTTTCGAGAGTATTCACGTTCATGGACGATATATCGTCTCTGCCTTACAGGGATCCTTTCAACAAGCGTCGAGTTACAAAGAAGACAATTAAGGATGCTCCTGTTGAAGGGCGTCATCCCCTGGAACCCAAAATGCTAAAAGATGTGTTGGACAAGTCTGCTGAATATGGTAAAGACTACCGTGACCTTTTCATCATAGGAGCACATACCGGGATGCGTTTGAAGGATGCGGTGCTCCTCCGCTGGCAGGATATTGACGGGAATTTCATAACCTTCAGCCCTCGCAAGACTATCAGGACTTCCAACGTAGCCAGAGTTCCCATTACGCCGGTCCTTCGGCGCATTTTGAAAGATAGGAAAGACAACAGCTCCGAATATGTCATTCCTGAACTTGCTGATAAGTATTTAAACATTCCTGGCTCTATATGTGAAAAAGCAAAGGACATATTTGATAAGGCGCTGGGCAAAGAAAATACACGTATCCAGAAGGGCGATCACCGAAGAATTCGTACTAGTCGTTATTCGTTTTCCAGCTACCGCAGCACCTATATGTCAATGTTGGCTGCTAAAAACGTATCAACTCGCGATGCGATGAGGGCTCTAGGATGGAATTCGCCTGCAATGATCAGGACATATGAACACGAGCTTGAGAAAGCCAAACGCGAAGCAGACAAGAGGGCGCTGGGTATAGTTGGTAAGATAAAAGAATTCAGAACACCGCCTCCAAAGTTGGTAAAAAAACTTAGGCCTAATGAGGATGCGCTTGAAAAACTGGTTTCCAAGTATTCTAATTTGACCATTGCAAGGATCTACGGCATATCCAATGTTGCAATAAAGAAATGGCTTGACAAGTTCGGCATTGTGCGGAAGAAGCGCATCGAGTCCGCAGATGTGGTGGATGAGGAGATTGAAAGGATAAGAGAGGAGCTGCTTGTTGCAGGTGACTGATAATGAGCTATGGCCGATGCATACATATAAAGACGGAGGAGGACGTAAAAAACTCCATCTTTGGAATATCGCATAAGCGATATGTTTTCGATCTGCCCGATGATTTCTCCTGCGAAACCCTTGTGAAAGACACTGAATTTGACCATGACATGTACTATAAGATATGCTTCAATGAGTCCTCGGCAAATAATGGATATGACATATCACGTCTTCCTCGCAATGAGTTCATGGGGCATATTGGCAAGGCGATATTCAATGACTGGGCAAAAAGGATAGTTGAGGATGGTGTTGAATTTGTTTTTCTATTGTCGCCCAAGGGGGATGCGCTATCGCTATGCCTTGGGCTGATAAACTATCTTCTTAAATCCGGAGGCTATTATGGGACGGGTGATAATGGAAAAGGTTATTCACAGCGCCATATTACATTACCTCTTCCAGTCGGATACGCGCTTGGAAGAATGGAGTGCCTGAAAACAGAAGGTGAAATTCTTAGATGGACATGCCATGTCGATTACGGGATCGAGCCGATATGGAAAGAGATCAGGACCGTAGTAATTTCATCCTTGTCGAAGAGAAAAATAACTCCTCTATTCGGAAACTTCCCTATTCCGAATCCATTCATTATGGGGAAATTTGTTGATAAAATGAATATTGATCTGAACGATCCCGTCTTTATGGATGAGCTTAGGTCTGAAACAGAAAAACTAGCCATTGAAAAATTCATTGATAAGAACTCCAGTGGCGATGCCGACGACTCTCTGCTTCCGGAATTACTTCGCAGGATGGAAAACTGGTTGAGATGTGAAAAAATCAGAAATTGGCTTGCAATACCTAGTGAAGCTATGCTCAACGTTTCAAATGCTAAAACAAGTTTCGCCAGCGTGTTTGATGTTAGAATGCTCGGCATGGAAGATAAATCAGGATGGCCTGCCGCCTTCTCCATACAGTTCGGCAAGGGGCGGCTGTCAGTATATCCGCAGTGTGTTGGTATTGAGAAAATAGTTTCACCTGATGAATGTTTTCGGCGAGGAGTCAGGTATGTAGTCGAAGAAAAACCAATAATTATTACGAAGTCAGATGAAAATAATTCTTCGGCAAATGCAGTTGTCATTCTTGATAAGAAAGTAGAATCTTCAGATGAAGCAAAACATAAAATACATCTTGTATCGCTGGAAAAAACAAAGGAAATAGATTCCAGCGGATGTTGCTTTAAGATCAAATTGGATTCACGAAAACCGATAGATATGCCAGCGCATCATTTTCTCGGATTCCTCATCATTTGGTATGCATCCCGGATCGGGAATGGGTTGATTTTCTGCAGCAAGGCAGAGGAAGGAAAACTCGCCAAAAGCGGTCTCCGGAAATTTATGATGCTGAACAAAGATTGTGAGCCGGTAGAATTGCCGGCTTGCCGATTCCTTGAAAAGGGCAAGGAAGAACAGCCAAGCCAGACGATCAGAAGATTCTTATCATGGGCACTCTTTAATAAGCAGGAGCCTGAAGAGGCAGATAGGAATATAATAAGTAAATGTCTTACAGAGACCTTCCCTGGTGATGATCGCAAGAAGGAAAGAATTTTTAAAAAGATAAATTATACCCTACGCAAATTTGATATTGCTCTTGAAATTGAAACTTCAATAGTTGAAGATTTCAAAAAACTTAAGCTTGCCAATGATATCCCTGGAGCCAAGCAAGTAAATTCAGGTTTCTTCAGTCAAGTAATTGACGCTTTAAATCGTTAATTAAAGACAAGTTATTAGACTTCTATTCTTTCTCCAAACTCCGTTTTTGTATTCAAGTTAGCTAACCTCTGCATAACCTGCTTCTAACTCAGCCATAAGGCTTTACATCATATTTAGCCATGATATCGTAGATGATGTTAAAGTTAATTAAAGTAAAAGTTACAGGAGGCTTTTATGGATCAGAAAAGTTCAAAGTTGATCGAGACGGTTGCTCGTGGCGACATTCCGGCAACCAGGATTGACGCAATGCTGGCCCTCGCTCTAAATGAAGCAGCGCCGGCATCAAATGAAAAATTTTACAATGTCTGTGCGGCCTGTGAATACATGGGCGGAATTTCGCGCGTGCATCTATGGAATTTAAGACGTAGGGGGTTGAAAACCTTCAATGCCGGAGGGCGCGTCCTGCTGCGCAAGATAGATATGGATGAGTTCGTCATGGGAAAAAACAAATAAGGGAGACGGTGAACAAATGAATATTCTGCCAGAAATAAATAAATTAGCCTCCTATCTCAATGATATTGGCATCACGGATCCGATTGAACAAGACCTGTATGTTGAGATTTTAAAATCTGAAGCAGAGGACCTGGGCTTTCATCCAGCAACCGATGGTATTCTTATCTGCCATCTGAATCTCGACGGTACATCGATGATCGGGGAGGATGAAAGGCCGTTTGCAGAACTGAGGCACGCAGATGGCCAGTTGCCCGAGCCTGGCCGGAGATATAACATGCGCTATAAGTCCGGTACACACCTGTTTTTCTCTCGCAGGTTGAAGAAGCTCCTTGAAGAGAAGGACTATTGCATCATAACCGAAGGCGCCAAGAAGGCCTCGGTCCTGTCATGCCTCGGATTCCCCTGCATCGGCATAATCGGCTGGTGCTCGTGGCGCAAAACCGGCACTGATGAACTGCATGCGGACTTCAACCAGATCGATGTGGCTGGCAGGACCTTCTACCTGTTGCCGGATTTCGATGGTGCTTTTAATCCCGACATACATCGCGAAATCCGGAAACTTTCATTGGCACTTTACAAATACGGGGCCGAGAAAATAAAGCTTATGAAGTTACCGCCTGTATCCGGTGAAAAAATGGGTGTCGATGATTTTCTGATGAGTTTGAAGGAGTCGCAGAATGTCTGATGGTGCATTGAAAACCAGACGTATTGAGGCCGTCAAAGGACTCTTTGACGCTACCGCCGACATACCTTGCAGCAAGGATCGATCTAAGCTTGCCATGCTTGACTGGCTGGTAAAAGAAGCGTCGTTGTTTTTCTCGAAATTCGGCTACGAATCCGAATACGCACGCAAACTGTTTGACATGTCGCTGAGGCTCGCCGCGTCTTGCGATCCTGTGGACCGCAGCCGGATTTTAAACTCGCTAGCGGAAAATACTGGCATAAACCTGCAGACGCTGAAGGCCCAGGCGAGGGAAATCCAGCAGAAGGGTGTTGAGGACAGGTATAGTGAATTCATAGCCCAGATTGAGGCTTTTGCGAGGCGTTACCCGCGCTACCAGGAGGTTAAAGACACCGAGGGTGCCCCTTTTTACATCAGCGAAAATGAAAGCATCCAGATAAACCAGATGTTCTTCGTGCGGAAATTCTATTTTGACCACAATATTTTGTATGAGGCCAGCGAAGACAGATTTTACCTTTATGACGATCCCCGGGGACTCTGGACTCCCATGTCCGAAAACGGCCTCAAGGCCATGTTTTCCCGCGATTTCCATGTATTTGTCTCGGAACACCAGTTGGCCGACAAGCTGCTTGCGCTGAAGACTGACGGCTTGCTTTGCGCCTGCTTGCGACTACTAAAAGGCATCTCCGAGAAGCTCAACGCCTTCATCAAACCTCCGGGCCGCTATGTGTTGCACCTCAGTACCGGTATGTTGGTGATTGAGCCATCGGGGTCAATTCAGCTTCACGCCTTCAGCCCGGACTGGATGTCCCGCAACATGATTCCTTTCAACTACAATCCTCAGGCGCAGTGCCCGCGTTTCCTCAAAGAACTTCTGGAACCCTGCCTGTCACCGGAAGACATTGAACTGATCCAGAAATACTTCGGCTGCATTCTGCTCGGCGGTAATATCATTCAATGCTTTCTCATTCTGAGCGGGACCCCTGGCGGCGGCAAAGGAACGCTTTGCGAGGTCATTGAACTTGAAATCGGTCCTGACAATGTCGCGGAACTCCGGACCAGCCACCTATCGGAAAGGTTTGAGATCTCTTCATATGCTGGCAGGCTTCTGCTGGCAGGCAAGGATGTTCCCGGCGACTTCCTCCAGTACAAGAGCGCCTCCGTAATCAAGAAGCTTGTCGGACACGACCGTCTAGATGGCGAGATGAAAGGCGCCAATGAGCGCACCAGGTTACGTGGGCAATATCCACTGATAATCAATTGCAACAGCCGCCTCAGGGTCAGGCTTGATGGCGACGTAGATGCATGGCGTCGCAGAATGCTCATCGTTGAATACAGTCGGCCACCGGTTGGCAAGCCGATCCCCAACTTCGCCACCCAGCTTGTCAACGAGGAAGGCGAGGGAATTCTGAACTGGGGAATCCAGGGGGGGATCAAGCTTCTCGCAGATATTCGCGAATATGGCAAAATCCAGCTTTCCAAAGAACAGCAGGATCGCGTTAATGCATTGCTTCTGGAATCGGACTCGGTGAGGATCTTCGTCAGGGAACGCGTATGCCGCGGAGCAGGTGATCTGACCAGCGCCGAACTTGTGATGGCCTACGTTTCATACTGCAACGACCAGGGCTGGAACGCTCTGCCTCAGAGGGTAGTCGAGAACCAATTGCCGGACATCATGCTCAATGAGCTGGGTGTTCAGAAGGTCAATGACATTACTCGCAATGGCAAGTCTGTCAGGGGCTATCACGGCGTTGTCTTCAAAGCGATGGGAGGCCAGTTATGACAGAATCAGTCAGAACATCAATTATGACGGTATTTAAACCCAAGACGGTCCGGACGGGGTCAGGAATGTCCTTGTGTTATAGGAGTAATAATTTTTCCATGATCGAAGTCATGATAATAACTATACCGGACGCTCCGGACGGGGTCTTAAACACTATGCGGGTACAGGAGGATAATTATTATATCAGCTATCTGGTCCCCTCTATTAAAATAATTCCCGTATATATGCGCACGGGGTCTGACGATGGCGTCCGGAGCGTCCGGGGCATAAACAATCATAATTCAGTCGTTTTAACATAAAGGAGAATGAGTAATGAGAAAAGCAAATGTCGGCGCCACCGCAAGTGCGGTTGGCGGGAAGTCCTGTCTTAGGAGCGGTAGGCGTGTCTCTGGCACCAGGGAATGGTCCCACTTCACGATGAGTATTTTCAGAGGGTGCGACAACGCCTGCTCGTACTGCTGGTCCCTTGC
>JBAQUG010000586.1:0-4646 GCA_049297395.1 Victivallales bacterium
GGTCTGTGTTCCCGCCGGAAACGGGAATGACTGTGGCTCCAAGTTTCTCCGCTCCGTAGTGTGCGCCAAGTCCGCCGGTGAAAAGGCCATAGCCGTACGCGTTCTGGATGATGTCCCCGGAATGGAGTCCGCAGGCGGCGAACGTCCTCATCATGGAGTCCGACCAGACATCCAGATCCTCCTGGGTATAGGCGACGACGATGGGCTTGCCTGTTGTTCCGCTTGAAGCGTGGAGACGCACGATTTCGCTCATCGGGCTGGCGAAAAGGCCGAATGGATATGTGTCACGCAGATCAGCTTTAATGGTGAAGGGAAGATTTGCCAAGTCCTGTAACGATGCGATGTCTTCAGGGGCAATCTTTTCCTTTTTCATCCTTTTCCTGTAGAGATCCGTGCAGTCGTAAGCGCGTCTGACAATCTTTTTCAGCCTGTCAAATTGCAGGTCCCGCAATTCCCCCTCGGGAAGAAAATCAGATGCGCTTGCAGGACTAAAAACAGGTTTCTGAATTTTGCTCTTCTTCATTTTACATATCTTCCAAGTTTGAAGGCGTCGATATTTGCCTGGCTCAATTTCCCCGGAAGAAGTTTCAGTATTGCATCCTCCCAGAACTTTTCAGGGATTTCAAGTCCTGAACTCAAAACGCCAAGAAGGGCCGTGTTCATGGATTTTGGTTCGGACAATTTTATGTCCTTCAGTTTTTCAGGGGTGATGAGGCGTCCCGATTTTTTGAGGAGATGACGGTTGTTCTCAACCTGATCCGCAGCCAGCACCAGGAGGAAGTCGGCTTCGCCTGATGGTATTGTCGGACTAAAAACCTTTTTGCCAAAACGTACGTCGCTGGTCACTGAACCACCACGCTGGCTCATTCCGTGGATTTCACTTTTCTTGACGTCGTATCCGGCCTTGAAGGCGGCTTCGGAAAGAATGTCCGAGGCCTTAATTACGCCCTGTCCGCCGATTCCGGCTATGATGATGTTGATTGTGTCGTTCATGTTCCTGATTAGAATTTCCAGTTATTCAAGCCCAATAAATTCACAAGCTGAAGCTTGGACTCCAACCACTGGACTATATCTTCGCAGGAGTACAAATTTCCTGCTCTTTCCTGTTCTTTTGCTTCACCGAGAGGATGCACGGCCGCCTTGCGATTATCACGGAGGTCTTCTTCTCGGCAAGACGCTTCACGATGAATTTTTCGACATCATCGGGATTCTTCGTCATGTCTATCACATCGACGTTTTCGATTCCAACTGCCTTTGCGACATCCTCGATTTTCACCTTATGTGCAGGATTGCGCCGTATGTCACCTCCGCTGGCGGGATGTTCCTGGAGTCCTGTCATCGCGGTGGTGCTGTTATCGAGGATTATCACGACATGGCCTGTAGGAGGCCTGTTGTAGACCATGTCGACCAGCCCGGTGATTCCGCTGTGGATGAAGGTGCTGTCGCCGATCACGCTGACGACCTTCATTGCCTTTCCCTCGGGCAGGATGTGGCGGAGCCCGAGTCCGGCGGTTATTCCAGCACCCATGCAGAGGAGCGTGTCCATCGCCTCATATGGAGGAAGCGTGCCCAGCGAATAGCAGCCAATGTCGCCGGGAACAGTGCACCCGAGCTTCTTTAGCGCTTCATAGACGGTCTTGTGCGGGCATCCCGGGCAGAGCTGCGGGGCCTTGCCTGCGGGCATCTTCTCTTCAGGCGTGTTGTCGCCTGCTAGGATTTTCCTGACCCTCTTCTGGTTAAGTTCACCAAGTCTGAAAATATCATGCTTGCCTTCGGCGAGTATTCCCGCAGCCATGATCAGGTTGAACAGATAAGGATCTCCTTCTTCAATGACAACACACCTTTTGTGTTTGCCGGCAAAAGCCCTGATCATTTTCAAGGGCAGGGGGTAGGTCATCCCGAGTTTGAGGAAGCCTGCTTCAGGTTCCGCCTCTTTTGCATACTGGTATGAGATCCCCGACGTTATTATACCCAGTTCCTTAGTTCCATTTTCAACTCTGTTGAAAATGGATTCTTCATTGAATTCTGCGAGTTCCGCAATTTTTTCACGGAGGCGCACATGGGCTGGGCGTGCGTTCGATGGGATCATTACTTTTCCGCGGAGATCCCTGGCAAATTCGAAATCGGGAAAACCTTTTGAAGGCTTGAGCGACTTTTCAACAATTGTTTTTGAGTGGCAGACCCTGGTGGTCAGCCTCAGAAGCACAGGGATCTTCCATTTTTCGGAGAGTTCGAAGGCTTTGATTGTGAAATCATATGCCTCCTGCGAGTCTGAAGGTTCGAGCATGGGTATCTCGGCGGCTTCCGCAAGATGCCTGTTGTCCTGCTCGTTCTGGCTTGACGACATACCAGGATCATCGGCGGAAACTATTACAAGCCCGCCGTCGACTCCAGTGTATGCGGCAGTGAAGAATGGATCTGCTGCGACATTGAGTCCGACATGCTTCATTGTCACGATCGCCCGGGCTTTCCCGTATGCGGCGCCGATGCCGACCTCCAGCGCGACCTTCTCGTTCGGAGACCACTGCGCCTTTCCACCGAGTTCGGCGAAGTGTTCTAGTATTTCAGTCGATGGAGTGCCGGGATATCCTGTGCCAAGGGACACTCCCGATTCAAACGCGGCCTCGGCTGCGGCCTCGTTGCCACTCAAAAGATATTTTCCTGTCATATTCAACTTCTTGTGAAAAAATTAACAAATAATCAAGTAAAATAGATTATCCCGGGAAATATGCCAGAAGCGATTAAAAGAAATATTTGTCCGCACTCTGGCTCAGTCCGCCTTCCCGTCAATAAGAAAATGGAAATTATCATCAGCGGCACTTGACTTTTGTTTCCATATCAGTTATAATTATAAGCATAATACAGCTATAAGCGGTAATTAGGAGAAAGGGATTGCTCCATGGTTGAAATAGATCTGCCAAGAAAATCCAGGATAGTTAAAAAATACCCCAGGGTATTGAATGCATTGCGCCTGAAGATAGGACAGGGGCATTTTGACGGCATGCTGCCGGGAGTCCAGAAGCTGGCGCAGGATTTCGATGTTAATTTCATGACCGTCAACAAGGCGATAAATATGCTGGTCAGGGAGAACCTGCTTTATCGCATACCTAGAAAAGGTACATTTGTCAGGCGCACATACCGGATCGCCCTCGTATTCCTGCATCCGAAGGAAGCGAGGAAGGGACGGATGCCGGACGTTTATGACAATCTCATCCATGGAGTCGAGGAGGCGCTGAATGCAAGGAACGCAACAATGGTCTTCAAGAACATTGATCCTGGAACCGGCTTGCCTGGTCTGACAAGACTGGTGCGCGAAGTTGATGGCGCCATTCTTCTCGGGAAAATTAAAAACCAGAGGATAAATGAAATCCTCGATTCTTTTCCCGCCATAAGGGTTATGGGAATGATTGATGAGAAGGAGAAGCTGGATCATGTTACCTACAGCAATCATTCCATTGGCCGCCTTGCCGCCGAATATCTGATCCGCAGAGGCTGCGGGAAATGTGCTTTCATATGTGACAGCAACGACAATCCGCTTTATCTCGGACGAGGCGAAGCCTTCAGGGAGACCCTTGAAAAGGCAGGTGAGAATGTCCGCATGATCATTCCTGAAATACCTACGGATGCAGACATGGGAATGAAAGCCAGGGTGATAACAAGTCAACTCGACAGGATTCTCAGTAAAGGACCGCGCCCGGACGGCCTTTTCATTCCTGCCGCCTGGATGTCCGGCATAATCTATTCCTTTCTTTTCAGCCGGGGCGTAGTTCCTGGAAAAGACGTTCAGATTGTAATATGCGACAGGGAGATCATGCAGCTGTCGGGATTGACCCCGCAGCCGGCATATGTTGATATCCATTCCGACCTCGTCGGCAAAAAGGCAGTTGAGATATTGACTCGCAGAATTGAAACTCCGGATAAGAAGCGTGAAAAAATATTGCTGGAACCGAGCCTGGTGGAGAATTGATTTAATTAGGTGGCCAAGGGGCGCAACTCTGAATATCGAACAGCCGAACAATCGAACAGTCGAATGACGAAGGGAAAATTCAAATGTTAGAAATTTTAAAACTTCAAATTTCAAATCTTATACTAAGTTGCAATCAAAGAGCACGTCAGCAGAGTGACGTGGCTACAACAAATCCAGGCTGTAGCCGCGTCACTCTGCTGACGCGTTCCTTTCCCAATGAATGCAATAAGGAAGCGGTCTAAACAGGGAAGCAATTATCAAGGAGATTGAAATGAAAATAAACAAAACGACTGGAGTGAGGAAGAGCTTCACACTTATCGAACTATTGCCCTTCGGCAAGCTCAGGATAAAAGCTCAAAAAGCATTTACTCTTATTGAGCTTTTAGTCGTAATTGCGATCATCGCAATTCTGGCGGCGATGCTGCTGCCGGCATTGAAGGCCGCCAAGGATACGGCTAAAAAAGCCTCCTGCCTCAGCAATCTCAAGCAGGTGGGGAGCGTGCTGTATTTCTATATGGGAGACTATGATTCCTTCTTTCCTGCGAAGGGGTACGGTAATCTGAGCTGGGTGTACCTCTTTCAAGATCAATATATGGGTGCTCCGGCAGGGTGGCCGCCGACAGGTGGCAAAAGGCCAGTCGGGATCTGGGCCTGTCCATCGTCCACAGCCGTGCTGAGC
>JBAQUG010000587.1:0-11464 GCA_049297395.1 Victivallales bacterium
GAAATAATAAAAACATCAATTCTTAAAACAATGTTTGAAACATTTGAAAATTCATTAATTCCCAGTTTGTTTCGAATTTCGATATTCGGATTTCGAGTTTGGGTTGCGGGCGAAGCCCGCCTTAGGATGCTCTCTTCTTCATCTCCCTGAAATATTTTGGGCTGACCTTGTGATACTTTTTGAAGGCCGATGAAAAGGAATACTGGTTGCTGAAGCCGGTCTGGGACGCGATCACTTCCATTTTGTAGTCGGTGTTCAGGAGAAGATTTTCCGCAGTCTGCATTCTGATCCTCTTAAGGAACTGCAAAGGGGGCACCCCTGTCTTTTCCCTGCAATACCTTATGAAATAATTTCGCGACAGGCTGGCCGTAGAACTCATCCGCTTCAACGTCCATCTTGCGGAAATGTCGCTGTTGATCTTCGCCCAGAGTATAGAGAGTCTCTCATCCTCGTCCCCAGTCTTCCTAAGATCCTTCTCCAGAAGTTCGACTATGAGACTTGAGTAGAGCCATCCCTCCCTGACCATCTTTTTTGAATTCATGTCCGTAACCCTGAGAAGCCCTTCGATGGCGTCATAGAGCAGATCCCTGAATGTTGAACTATATTCCACAGCATCAATGTCCTTGAGGAAACTCCATCTTGAACTGTCCTCGGCAGTCAGCCAGAACAGGTTCCATTTGCCGCTGTCCAGCCAGTATCTGTGCGGAAGTCCGGCAGGAATGACGAATATGCCGTCAGGGCCTATTTCCATTATTCTGTTCCGTATGAAAATTTTCGCCTTTCCTGAAAGAGTATAGAAAATGAGATGTTCATTGGATTGTGGCCTGCTGATTTCATATCCGGGAGTCAGGGAGCTGATCCCTCCGCCCAGAATTCCAGCATTGTTCATCGGAGCCAGATTTTCGTGCTGGAAAGGCAGGAACCTCTCCTTTGATGCGGAAGGAATCCGGACAATGAACTTGTCAGGCTTTCTTGATGTTGTCTTCCTGTCCATGTCATTATTATATCCCCTGGCAAAGCCATCGCAAACAGTAATGTGTTACTTTTAGACATTATTTTATTGATTTATCAGCATTTACATTAATTGATATTGTTACTATTTTATAAATATAAATAAAAGGAGCATGCTATGAATAATAATTATAAGCTTACATCAAAGGATAACCTTCTGAAGACAATTTTCCGAGACAGTCCTGAATGGGTGCCCAATGGCATGGAAAAGACTATCACTATCGGAGCTCCAGTAATTGAAAGGCCTTCACAGGCCGGACTGGATGCCTTCAAGTGCAGCTGGGATTATGAAAAGGGAGCCGAGGGCGGAACCTATCCTGTCGAAAATCTCCATCCTGTTTCAGATATTTCCAGATGGGAGAATGAAATTTCAATCCCTGATGTTTCAAAAATGGACTGGCTTTCCATCAAGGAAAAAAACGAAAACATTGATCGCAGTGAATTTCTGGTCCAGGGATTCGTTGAAATGGGCCTTTTCGAACGTTCCTACCTCCTGCTAGGAATGGAAAACGCGATGATCGCCTATATCGAACATCCGAATGAGATGTTTTCAATGATTGGCGCAATAGCTGATTATAAAATTGAGCTTGTCAGGAAATTCCATGAGGCTGCAGGAATAGACGTCCTCTGGTATGGTGACGACTGGGGAACTCAGAACAATCTGTTCATGTCTCCCGAAACATGGCGGACCATCATCAAGCCTCACACAAAGAGAATATATGACGCAGCAAAAAAACTGGGCATAATCGTCAACCAGCATTCATGCGGGAAAATAGAATCGGTTTTCGGAGACATTATCGAGATGGGTGCCGACATCTGGAATCCCTGTCAGCCCTGCAACGATCTTGCAGGATTGAAAAGGCTTTTCGGTAAAAGAATTTCATTCTGCGGCGGAATTGACAGCCAGTTCGTTCTTGACAGGAAAGGTGTCACAACCGATGAGGTAAGGGCTGAAGTCCGCCTACGGATAGACCAGATGGCGGGAGGAGGAGGTTATATCGCCTCGCCAAGCCATGGCGTCCCCTATGACCAGGAACTGATTGACGCGATGAATGATGAAATATCAACCTATGGAAGGAGCTTCTACCTATGAATTCACGTGAAAGAGTGAGGATGGTTCTGGACAAAAGAATACCTGACAAGGTTCCATGCGGCTTGGGCGGATGCGAGACGGCCGGCCTTCATTTGCAGGCCTATGATAAATTGCAGGAAGTTCTAAAAGTTCCCAGAACAAAACCCCGTCTGGACACTTTCATGATGAATGCCGTGTTTGAAATGGATGTGATTGAAGCTTTGGGAGCCGACATAGTGCTTCTCGCTTCGCCCCGGATGTGCCGTTCAAGATTCCGTGGCCCTGGCAATGAGGGGGAATGGAAGGAGCAGGCCTTATGGGGCAGGACATTCAGGGTTCCTGTCAGCGAGATTTTCACAAACAACCCTGATGGAAGCATGATATGGGAAACAGCAGGAAAGACGACATGCCTTCCAGGCGGCATGTTCTTCAATCACATCCCTTCTGAATCAGAAGCCGGCTTGAAGCTTGACTACGAAATACCTTCTCCAAAAACATACAATCCTGCGCATGAACTCCCTGAGAGAACCCTTATGGATCTCGAGGAGGCCGCAAGGGAGCTCTTTCTCAATACAGACAAAAGCATATGCTGTGGCGAAACCATAACGGATCTCCAGATAGGACCCTGCGGTTTTACCGGGACAATGATGCTCATGATGGAAAGGCCTGAGCTCATGCATGAATATCTGGACAAATCCGTTTCTTCCGCATTATCACAGCTGAAACAACTCGACCAGGTAATAGGGAAATATGCCGACATGCTGTCAATAGCCCATGATTTTGGAGATAACAGGAATGTCATGATCGGAGCACCGCTGTGGAGGGAGATTTACAAGCCTCACTATAAAAGGCTGTTTACTGAGTGGAAGAAGATCACCCGGATGAAAATCAATTTCCATTCATGCGGCGCCATCAGTGAAATCCTTCCGGATCTTGTCGAATGCGGTGTCGACGTACTGAATCCTGTCCAGACTTCCGCTGATAACATGGATGCCCCAACCCTTAAAAATAAGTTCGGGGACGACCTGGTATTTTTCGGCGGCGCCTACGATGCGCAGTCAATCCCTGCAAACTTATCCTATGAAGAAGTTTATGTCACCGTCAAAAGGAACTGCGAGATTTTCAAAAAAGGAGGAGGTTTTATTTTCGCCGGTGTCCACAACCTGCCAGGAGATATTCCGGAACATCATATCGAAGCAATGCTGGAGGCATTCAATGAATCGAAGAATTACTGATTCCTGAAAATATAAATGCCGGAAATTTCTTTCCGGCATTTTAAGTAGGTACGGGCTTTAGCCTGTACCATTCTTGGTTTTCAGTTCTTGGTACACCCTAAAGGGCGTACCTACTTCTCACACAGGATTCTGCACAAAGTTTCCGCCGCGGCAGTTCTTCAGATAGTTGAGGGCGTGGACCTGTCCGGTCATCTCGAGATCCTGCTTGTAGACCGGGTCATGCCATCCTTCAATGTCAATAGACCCCTTGAATCCGCCTATTCGAAGATCTGAAATTATATTGGTCCAGTTGCTGTCGCCGAAGCCAGGAGTACGGTGGAACGCATACTGCTTCGCCCCATATACGCCGAATTCGCGGACGACATCCCAGTGGATCGTGGCATCCTTGCCATGGACATGGAATATCTTGTTCGCATATTTCCTTAGCTGCGGCATGGGATCAATGAGCTTCACCATCTGGTGGCAAGGCTCCCATTCGAGTCCGACGTTCTTGGAAGGTACTGCGTCAAACATCATGTCCCAGACAAGCGGAATCTGTGCAATGTTCCAGTCGCCGGACTCCCAGCGTCCGCCCATGTCGCAGTTTTCAAACGCAATCCTCACGCCCTTATCCTCTGCGCGTTTCGCAAGAGGTCCGAAGACTTTCTTGTAGCGCGGGATGGAATCAGGGATTGATTTGCCTCTTACCCTTCCTGCGAATCCCGCAATGATGTCAGTGCCGAAAAGATGGGCATTATCAATGAGCTTTTCCCAGCCTTTGACAGTTTTCTTGTCGACTTCACCTGTCTCGAGGGGATTTCCGAAAATTCCGATGGAGCTTATGACGACGCCTGTGCCTTCGAGCGTGGCATTCACATCCCTGGCAAGCTTCTTGATATCCGTGTCACCGGTCGTCTGCCAGAACGTCAGGGAGAAACTCTCGAATCCGTGGGGGAGGATCTGCCTGATGTAGCCGCATGGATCCTTCTGTCCTGCTCCTACAAGTGTTCCAATCCTGATGTTTTCCTTCATCAAATCATGCTTCATAAATAAAATCCTTTCTTTTCTTTAATAATGCGGGCTTTTTTACCCCGTCGCATGACTGAGGCAGCCTGCAATTTTTTCTTTATTTCAATCGCGATGCGATTTCTCCGACCAACTTGAATTTCTCCACGGTTACTCCTGGCGGGCATGAGTCTGAATTTGCCAGAACAAAAGGACCACCGCGACCTTCCGATGCGATTTGCTGGACATATAGCTCGAGTTCATCCATATTCAAATTCAAGAATGCCGTGGGTTCAATTCCACCAATTATGCCGAAGCTGTTTCCGGCAATCTTTCTCGATTCCGAAAGAGAGATATTGCCGGTAGGCGGAGAAGATATGCTCTCAACCGCGTAAACACCGGCCCTCTTCATAGGTTCCAGAAGTTCTTTGACATGACCGCAGGCATGCTGCACATATCTTTTTCCGTTTTTGGCAAGAAGAGCGCACCATTGGCTGATTTCACTGCCAATATATCGTTCGAACTGTGAAGGTGAATAGTTCTGGGTGCTGGAATCCTCCCAGGTCAGGTAATATTCATATTCAGGGAATGACGATGCAATATCCACGCACTCAATGTCTCTCCTGACCATTATATTCCAAAGTTCTTCGACAAGTTCAGGATAATCGGCCATTGCATATGCGAGCTCCTCGGTTCCCACATGGTGCTCGACAAGGCTTTGGAAGGCGCTTTTGCCGCGTGGAATAAGCATGCCAACGGAAAAACCTTCACATCCATTGCCGGCGAAGTGTTTTTTCGCGGCATCGTAATCCGGCTCATATCGGACATGTCCCTCGATCCACATCTGGACTTTGAAGTCTTCTGCCTTCTTCAAAGGATGTTCGACTAGAAAATTAGTATTCCCAGCGCTGCTCTTTGAGGAGGCGTAAGATAGAAAACCTACAGGTGTTTCAATAATGAACTTGTCAAGACCTCCTTCTGAAAAGCTCCTGTTTACAATCTTATCAGAATAAACAGCCTTCACAGGACATGGCGCGCCACGCCAAAGCGGATCCGCGCCTATCAGGTGATGGAATTCAAGCTGGCCTGCATCCTGGATCTCCTTGGATAAATGTTCCCAGGCATAGGCCAGAAAAGGAGAAAAAGGCAGATGATCGACCGGTTTTCCCTCAAGCGCCAGGCCAATCCTCTCCTTTGATGAAAGCATCTTATTGCCGTGCTTATGCAATCTTTACCTTCTTGCCTGTCTCCGCGCTCTTTACTGCCGCGTGGACCATGGCGAGGCTTTTTATATTGTCATGGCAGATCGTCTGCGGTGTTCCCCCGTTCTTCACGCAGTCCATGAACTCGCGTATTACACCGGCGTGCCCTGTATGGACAAGCTTCTTTTCAATCGGAATTGTGAAATCCTTCTGAGTCCTGGAGAAACCTTCATTGCTGCTGGCAGCCTGACCCTTGATTGTCTCGCGTCCGTCCCAGAGGCAGGTGCCTTTGGATCCTATTGCCCTCCAGTCGCATTCCCATGATGTGTTCATCCCTTCCGAGCACCAGCTGCCGCGGTAAGTGAAGATAACCCCATCGGTCATTTCGAAAATCACTATTGCAGAAGCGCCATGGGCGTACCAGGATCCCCTAGGGTTGAATTCCTGGCAGTAGACGGACACAGGATCCTTTCCGGAAATGAACCGGGCCTGGTCGAACGAATGTATCGCCATGTCGACAAGCAGCACATGCTTCATCTCGTCACGGAATCCTCCAAAATGCGCACCTATATAGAAGTCTGCATTCAATGTTGTTATCTCACCCATCTCTCCAGATTTTATGAAATCACGGTATGCCATTATGTTGTCCATGTAGCGGCGGTTCTGGATCACGGCGTATGTCTTTTTCATTTCATCTGCGGTTTTGACCATCTTCTGGGCGGCCTTCATGCTTTCAGCCATAGGCTTTTCGCCAAGGACATGATAGCCTTTTTTCAGGGCGGTAAGCGTTACGTCGGGATGAGCTACAGGAATCGTACAGTCAAACACGACATCCGGCCTGGTCTTCTTGAGTACATCCTTCAAATCAGTCCCTGTGACTGCTTTCTCCAGCTTGCATTCCTGCCTGATCTTCTCGGCGTTTTCGAGCTTGATGTCCACAAGGCCCACGATCTCGACATCGTTGAATCCGGCTATCGGATTCAGCCACGCCTTGCATATTCCACCGCAACCGCACAGAACCGCTCTTATTTTACCGTCCATGTCGCCCATCTCCTAAAGTTATTAAAAAATCCTGTTTTCAATTATTATATTATCTGTTTTATGACTTAATGCTTACTTGCACAATTTCAAAACTAGGATATAATGAATATATTTCAAGCCTAAGTTGCAACTTATTTATATTATTATTTTATACGATTTATGGATATATTTAAAGACATACACACATTGGATACCCTGCTCGGATACAACCCGAGGCCGGTCATCCACTGCCACGAAAACCATCATGAATTCTTCTTCTGCGCGGAAGGACGCGGCACCCAGCATCTGCAGAGCAGGATCATAAAAATGGATCCCGGCGACTTTTTCCTGTTCCCTGCCGGGCAGCTCCACATCGGCAATGGAACAGAAAAAGTAAAATGCAGGGGATACGTCCTCAATATAAAGGATTCAACGCTTCTCAAATTCGTCGAGAACGATCTTGAATTCGGCATTATCTTCAAGATCCTTAAGGAAAATGCGCTCAGGGGGATGATTCGGATCAATCTTTCGCCCGAAGGCACGGCTAAGACAAAGCTTATTTTCGAGGAAATCATCGAAGAGAACAGGATTCGCAGGATCGGCTATCAGCTCGCAATAAGGGCATGCATCGAGGAGCTCGCTGTCACTCTCTTAAGAAATTCAAAAGTCAAGCTTGAGACAAAACAGAAGCTCAAGGCGTCGCCGGAAGACAAGATAAACGAGTTCTGCCGCTTCCTGGAAACGAACTTCATGTATGACATCAATGTCGAACAGGCCGCGAAGATGACCAATTTCAGCAGGAGCCACTTCCATGACGTCTTCGCCAGCCAGAAGGGCACGACCCTGGTCAAATACCTGAACGCTGTCAGGATAAGAAAAGCCATCGGAATGCTAAAGGATTCAGACCTGAGCTTCGACCAGACAGGCAGCGCCTGCGGCTTCAAGTCCCTCAGCCATTTCTACCTCGTATTCCGCAAGGAGACCGGGAAAAAGCCGGGTGATTTCAGAAAATAAATTTTCCGGACGGAAAATTTATAAAGGGAAATGCGTATAGTTTTCAAGAGAGAAGATCCTGCCTTTGACGGCCCATGGGGCATCCAGTTCGCTGAAAAGCTTCTCCTTTTCATAGGATTCCATGACAATTGCTTCGATACCTTTGACATAATGCAGCTTTGATTCAAGCTGGGTGTAGCCGTCCTTTACAGTTTGGATGCAGATGAACTTCTCATCAATCTGATGTATTTCGGACGATTCATGGGCGCCGTTGGCTGCCAAGGTCTGGGTTCCGGCAATGTCGAGATCGCAGATGAACGCATTCTTGTCGCCCAGCCTATTTAAAATACCGTCCATGACACATGTGCGCAGGCCATCCCATGCATTATTGACCATTTCCTCCGTAGCGCCACCGGAAACGCTTATGGACGACTTCGCCTGGCTCCACCTCACTTCGCCTTTTTCGCAGGAGACCGTCATGTCCGGACCGAACTCCTTTTCGCAGGCATGGGTCAGGGTCAAATAAAGTGGAACTGCATCCTTTGTCATTATCCTCATGCATGCGGTATCTGCGCTTTCAATCTTGTTGGCGCGGTAGAGCTCGGCCTCAATCGACTTCAATTCTGCGGATTTCGCAACTTCCTGTCCTGCTAAAAAACATATGAGATTGAGGTAATGGGCTAGTGCGTTGTTATATGGCGAATCAAGCACCCATGCATCCTTTATCTTGAGCCTTCCCGCCCAGTTGTTCCTATTGTAGTAGGCTTCGGCCCTGGGCCAGAGCGCGCAGCACTTCACAGTCCTGATCTTCCCGAGCTTGCCCGAGCACAATGCCGTTTTGATCTTCATGACTTCCGGAGTGTACATCGTCTGGTATCCGACGGCGGCGAATTTCCCGGAGGCCTTCTGGGACTTCTTCATCTCGTTGACGTCCTGAACAGTGGCCGCAAGCGGTTTTTCGACAAATACATTTACACCCGCCTCAAGCGCAGCAACAGTCATGGGCTTATGGAGATGTATTCCGGTGGGGATGAAACAGACATCCAGTCGTCCTTTGAAATCATTCAACATCTGCTTGTAGTCGGTGTATATTTTGCAGTTCAGGGAGCGGAGCTTCTCACATTTCTCCTTCTCCTCATCCTGGTTTATTATCGTTGCGGCAACTATTTCAAGAAGCCCTTTCTCCTGATATTTAACCAGATCCCTGTAATGGACGTTTCCGAACCCCGAGACTCCGATTATTGCCGTCTTAATGATTGGATTTTTTGTTTTCATAATCTTGCAAAATAGTATGAAGAAGAGGAAGAATCAAGGGAAAACTTGAAGATTTAGATGCCCCAATTTAATCAAATCTAACTATTCAACATATGCCAGCCTCCATAAACAACTTCACCAAAGCAGCATTTTTTTTGAAAAAAACAAAACCCCAGATCGCTACCCCGGGGCTTTATGACAACTGAATGATTAATTAAAAATCCAAGGCTTTTTTTGTTTCTTCTTTAGCCTTATCTTTTCCTACCTTATTTGCCTCATTTAAAAATTCATCAAATTTAGTTTTAACCATTTCCTTATACTTAAATTTTTCGGGGTCATAGCATTTAATTACAGAAGAATTAGGAATTACGACTCCTAGTATAAAGCCTTGTTTCGGCTGTTTTTTGGATTTCAAACTCGCGAGTACTTCGGCTGATGCAGTAGAAAGTCCCAAATACGTATTTTCAATATCGGTTTTCCATTTGTCAATGTCGGCATCATGAGCCTTGGCATCAGCAATTATGGCATCATTAATATCTTTTTCTTCAGCAGTACATTTTTTGATATCAGCTTTCTCGTAATCATAAAGTATGTATGCTGTTATTATATCATTTTCAGTCTTTGAGTACTTCTTAAATGGAATAGTCAGAACGTATGGCATATGAATAGAGTCAAGAGGTGATTTTAAAACTACTGGAAGTTTTTCAACACTTGACTCTTCAGTCATCCCGCCCTCGGAGTTTATTTTGTTCATCACTTCTCCAACATCAATATCCATTGGGAAATTTATAATCACGCCATTTAATCCAATATTATATGGCAATACAATGAAGTTGATGCCTGCAGTCCCAGATACCTCTGCAGCATATAAACTATCGTGAATGCTAGCAGGCGCATCTTTTTTTGAACGCAAATAGGAAAAAACTTTGGCCTTCACGTCTTCTGGGAAAGTATCATAATAATTACTTGCGGAACTTTTATAGCTGGTAACTTCAATAAGATTAATACCTAGTTTTTTACACTTGGCCTTAATAGTTGTTATATCATCTCCTAGGCTTATTGTTTTATAAGCATTTCCTTTTGTGTCTAATTTTGGAGGATTGCTATTGGGTTTTACATTCTTGCCAGCGACATTGTTTTCATTCTGCACAGGCTGAACTTCATCATTTTTATTTTTAGCAGGCTTGTCCTTTTTGTCTTTTCCGAAGGATATTCCGCTAGAATCAATGTTTATTTGAGAAAATGCAGACGTAGCAACGAATAGAGACAGAACGATAATAAGTGATACAATTTTCATTAGACGGCTCCTAGATTTTATTTATAGTTTTTAGAATTCATTCAATAATTAGATTTATTTGGTGAAAACTTTGCTTTTGGGAATAAGCCTCATTTCGCTTTTTTACGGCATCCATTTTTCATTCTGCGAAGAAGTTCTTTAATATAAGCTTGACGAGATTTTGAGAAGAACTTCGAATAGTCCCTACTGCTAATTATATCGCTTTTATCATTATTGCAGAAATAGCATGCAAGGGCACAATTATCATACTCGTAATTTCCATTCGGGGACAGTCTTTCAACTTCAAAGGCGCGTCCTCTCTTCCTCTTGGTCTCGATAATCTTATTGTCAAATAAAAGTCTTATGTCATTTTCCTTGCATTTGCAGTAAAAACATGTGCCATTTTGTTTTTTCCATTGCTTTATATACCATTTTAAAAAGTCACCTTTATTTTTAAATTTAACTTTTGGGTACTTCGCTTTTTTTCTAGAAATAGTATTATATTTTGCTTTTATTCTCTCTTGTTCACTTTTAGAAAATATTTCAGACCTACTGTTTGTTTTCATATAACCCTCAAATGTTTAATATTCTTTTTCAGCAGACGGATGAATTACAGAATACCTCCTTTCAGTTCTCGGCTGACGAAGGACGCAGTAGATAAATGCGGGCAAAAAAAGAGGAGCGCACTCACTCTGCACTCCGTTTGAGGTACGACCAAGCACCCTTGAGGAAATGCGGAAGAGGCGCCCCTGATGGGGCGCAACTTCCAACATCGTATTCCTCAATGAGAAAATTGGTCGTTTTCAAACGGAAACGTCTGTCGAAAATCACGTTAGATAGTTTTTTGGATCAAAAATTTATAAGTTTACTTTTTCCTTGTTTTAATTATCGAATTAAAAATCCTCCTGACAGATTTTACACATTTTAATGCCTTTCGCATTTCCTCGGCATCAGGAGCGCATTCTTCATTTGGATATCTGATGTCAACGGCATAAAAGGTAAGTCTCGAAAAATCTTCCTTAAACTCCTCGAGTTCAGGATATTTTGAAGACAATATTTCAGCTAAAACCATTAAATCATGAGTTCGCTGGAATTCCATTCCACAATTTATAAGCAAAGCTTTAAGATATTTCTCCACAGCCTGCTGGCAGTGGAAGCAGATTGCGTCTGTCGATGAGCTCTTAGCCTTGAAAAGATCGTTGGCTGCGGTAAAATCGCTTTCAGCCTTCGCTTTCCATTTTGTAACTTCCAAGGACTTACCCATATATGACCCTGCCTTCCTTTGCAGCCGCATAAGAAACAGACCAGAAATATTTTTTGTCCTTCTCAAACTGGGATTCCGACTTAACTATGATGTCGACAGGAACTTTTTGCCCCCAGAGAGAAGAATGCATTTTTACAGCAAGCTCGCGATTAG
>JBAQUG010000588.1:0-1808 GCA_049297395.1 Victivallales bacterium
CGCCCTGCGGGGGCTGAAAATTATATTTTATTATTCATCATCCCCACGCTTACGCATGGGGCTTCCGCCTTCGCTAAGATGCTACGGCGCGACAGGACAACATGTCGCCCTCTGCGAGGGCTGAATATAAAAAGGTGGTTCGCTTCATTTGATAGTAGCCTCCGCAGGAGGTGTAATAATGTAGCCCAACGGCGTAAGCCTTGGGAGAATACGAATTACATGGACAATAAGTCCCCGCAGGGCGGCGACACATTATTATCTGCTGACCTTATGTTGGGGGACATTCTCCCGGACCGTATTCCGGCCTCCCACGACATCTCAAACTACATCCTGTCCAAACGCATTGAAGTAAATATTGAAACAAAAGGAAGCTATGAAAAACTCTTATAATCTGTCGGAATTGAAATGGACGTTGACCGGCTTCACCCCATACCAGTGGGGCTGGGGGCGTTCCATGGAGACAGGTGTCTCCATCGTATCGGAAATCCAGCCGGTTCCTGTAAAAGTTCCGGGATCGGTCCAGGGCGCTTTGCGCGAGGCTGGGCTTCTGCCTGACTGGAACATCGGCCTGAATTTCAGGGAATGCGAGTGGGTGGAACACAGGCATTGGATGTTCGAGACGATTGTACCGGACGGGCATTTCAAAAAAGGATTATCACATCGGCTATGCTGTCAGGGTCTGGACGGTTCAGGCTGGGTCATGGTCAACGGAATCGAAGTCGGAAAATTCGCCAACAGTTTCATTCCCCATTGTTTCGAACTGGACAAGGCGCTGAAGGATAAAGGGAATAGAGTCCAAATCATCTTCGACTGTCCTCCACGCTGGCTCGGTCAGTTCGGATATACTTCCCAGATGACCCAGTGGAAGCCCCGTTTCAACTATACCTGGGACTGGATGCCGCGACTGGTCCAGATCGGAATATGGGACGGAATATCATTGGAAATTTCCGACGGCAAGGAGATAGGGGACCTGCGATGCTGGACAAACGGCGGCTCCTTGAATGTCGTCGCCGAAGGCGGAAAAATGCGTCTTACGTTGAAGGACGGGGACAGAGTCGTTCGAACAGGGGAATTTGAGAATGAAATAGTCTGGGAAAATCTTCCCGTTGAATCTTGGTGGCCCAACGGACATGGCGGTCAGAAATTATATGAGGTCACATGCGAACTTGTTGGAACCTGCGAAATTCGCAGCTGGCATGTCGGGTTCAAGTCAATAGAATGGCGCCAATGCGAAGACTCCCCTAAGAATGCGGATCCCTGGATATGCGCCGTAAACGGCAGGCCTGTTTTCCTGCAGGGTGTCAACTGGACTCCGATAAAGCCCAACTTTGCGGATGTCGCAGAAGGCGAATACCGCAGGCTGCTGACATCATACCGCGACATGGGATGCAATGTGCTCCGGGTGTGGGGAGGAGCCGTGCTTGAGAAGGAAATTTTCTATGACATGTGCGACGAACTCGGGCTGATGGTCTGGCAGGAATTTCCTCTTTCATCATCAGGCCTCGACAACTGGCCGCCGGAGGATGCCGGGTCAATTGAGGAAATGGGCAGGATTGCCACGTCATATATTTCCAGGAGACAGCATCACGCATCCCTTCTTCTCTGGTGCGGAGGGAATGAACTGCAGGGTTCCCTTGATGGCGCCAAGGTTGGGACAGGCAAGCCGGTTGACAATGCGCACCCTCTTATTTCACATCTTGAATCCATCGTAGGGGAGATGGATCCGGGCCGCAGGTTCCTTCCGACTTCTGCGTCTGGACCGAGATTCATGGCGGACAAGAAGGATTTTGGAAAGGGTTTGCATTGGG
>JBAQUG010000589.1:0-9913 GCA_049297395.1 Victivallales bacterium
CAGTCAGGTACATATCCCACCTTCATCGGTTCAACTCCAATAGCGCGTGCCTGCCGGAAACCAAGCAGGAGATTCCGGATCAGCGACTCCCCGCTCAGAAGGAATTCATCAGGCTGCACAAACCATGGACCGATCTCGATGTTTCCAGACTTGACTTGCCGCAGCAGACGCTCCCGTTGTTCCGGACGGATCGCCAGGTAATCCTCCAGCGGAACCGTTTGCCCGTCCAACGTGAAGCATCGGTATCCTGGATCCTGTTCCAGCAGGTCCATCAACTCATCAATCACCCGCACAAGCAATTCCCGGTAATCCTGGAACGGGAGATACCATTCGCGATCCCAATGGAAATGCGAAACCACATGGGCGCGCTGTTTTCCTGCATCCGCCGGAGTTTTGGTTGTAGAAGATTTCATTGTCATTCAATCCTTCGGTGGCTCGATGGAATATGTC
Source organism: Victivallales bacterium (assembly GCA_049297395.1). Lineage (GTDB taxonomy): Bacteria > Verrucomicrobiota > Lentisphaeria > Victivallales > GWF2-50-93 > GWF2-50-93. The sequence continues at coordinate 451 of JBAQUG010000589.1, forward strand.
AGGCCGGAAATTGGCAGTCCTTTCGCGTCCCGTATTTCGATGATGGCGTGCCACAGGAACTGCCACATGCTTGTCTTGAATGCCACCCGGTTCCAGCCCTTGCGGAGATGGATTGGGTTGTCCACCCGTCCATCCTTCTCCTTCATGAGGATTCCCTCGTAGGCCTTGCCATTGTTGATCCAGACCGTGAAAGCCTCATGCGGCGTCCAGTTGCCCCGGTGCATGTTCAAGCGGGCGTCCAGATCCTCCGGCGCGTGTACCCAGCGCACTCCGAAGGCTGTCGACTGAAGCAGGCAGTCGTCAAGATTGTAGAAGTCTATGCCGTCCTGCGAGCCGACATTCACATACGGTGAATGATTGACGTACTTCCGCCATTTCGCGATCTGCCCGGTCCGTTTGTCAGGATATTCCGCATTCAGATCAATTGGCTCCAGCCCCGGCGTATGGTCTTCCGGGTTGATGCTTATCTTCCACCCGGGCACGCTTTGATCCACTACGTAGGGATTGGATTTCCCAAACACCGGAACCAGCACCAGCCATGGCGCCTGGAGCTCCCCTTTCACAATACGCTCGCAGGACTTGCCGTTGTGCGACCAGTTTGCAGTTGCCAGGAGTTCCGTCTTCTCGGCCGTAAGCGGGCCCCGGACGGTCAACGGAATTTCCTTAGACTCACCCGCTTTGATTGACAGCTCGGCCGGCACTGAGCCGTCTGTGATCTGAAATCCGTCTGGCAATGTGGTCTTCAGAGACACCTTGGCCTCTTCAGTTCCGAGGTTCGTCAGGTACAGCCGCCAGCTGACAGTCGTATCGTTGGTTTTCGCGGCATCCACCGACGTGATGTCATAAGACCAAGCGATACCCTCGTCGGCAATCCTCTTTCTCTCCGCTTCCGGCAGATATGAAATCGGTGCCGGCATGGCCTTGTCCGGGCCGCTAAGCCCCAGCCCTTTGAGCACGGCACGGGCTATAAGCCTATTGCCTTCGGAATTGGGATGAATCCCGTCCGCAGAAAGTCGCACGTTCGGATAAAGCCTGCGGATGGCTTCAACGGCATTCCAGAAGTCATCCTGGGTGGACAACACTCTGGCACCATGCCCGGGCGCCAGCTTGGCCAGCAGCGGACCATATTCCAGGACAATTGTATTCTTATGTGAAGTTTTCCTCTCTCCCGCGCACAGCGGCGGGCTCAGCCAGATCTCCCGCGGCTGGATCATCGTGCGGATCCGGTCAACACCCTTGAAATACTCATCCATAATCCGTGTCATGTCCGCAGGGCGGGACTTGGCAATGTTGTTGGCGCAGACATCGTTTACACCGAACATATATATCACTATTGTCGGCTTTGCATCGATTGCTTTGACCAGGTTGCTGATGCTTTCATCGGGCTTCTCTATCTTGCCGCTCTTCACATCCGGATAGTATTTTTCTAAAAGCTGATTTGCGAAGCCCGCAGTCGCGCCGCTGAACCCACAGGTGTAGAACCGCACATTCCATTCGGGCTTCCACTCCTTGACGAACTTTCTCATCTGCTCCACGTATCCCCATTTCTGATCGCCGCTTGCCGTGATGCTGTCTCCGAGGCACATCACGACGTCTCCATCGCGCAGGCCTGGCTGCTGGTCACCTTCCGCGATTGCGTTCGTGCAGGCCGATGCCGCGAACAGGCCTGCTGCAACCATCATGAGCACGTTCTTAAGTTTTGACATTTGAGGGACTCCTTCCTGTTGTTTTACGTTTTTTTTCATGTGTTCTTCTTTTACTTTAAAAAGCTTCAATGCCATTCCATGGATTATTGGAGAGCTAAGGGAATGTCCCTTAGCCTCCCAATCTTTGCCTCCTGCGGGACAAGCCCGCAGGGGGGCCAATAAATACAATTCCCTATACGATTCAATTAGGCGGCCAAAGAGCCGCAACTCTGGACATCGAAAATTCAACATCGAATGGGGATCTTTTGATTTACGAGCGTAATAACGCTCCGTGGAGTGCGGTGATTCATCACCGCCTTGTTTCGCGAAATTTATTTCGCGGCATTTGGATGGGACGGAATAAATTCCGTCATTAAAGGCGGCAATAAATTGCCGCACTCCAAGTGCGAATTTCGCAATTCGCAAAAGATGAAGTTCGGAAATATGATACTGGATATTCATAAACTTTGAAATTCCTATATATGAACTCAAACCCAATAATCCATTCATCCAGCAATCCATCCGTCATCCTCTGGGATGGCAATGTTTCTTTTCAAATGAATGCAACTCGGCATCAGCGCCCGGACGGATGTCCGAATTCCTTTACGGTTTCAACGAATGCGATCACATTCTCCCATGGCACCTCGGGGCGGATCATGTGCGCGGTCGAGCAGAGATATCCGCCTCCGCCGGCGCCCATGCCCTCGATGGCGCGGCGTACTGTGTCACGCACCTCCTGCGGCGTTCCGAACGGCATGACAGTCTGGACGCCTATGCCGCCATGGAATGATAGCCTGTCCCCGTATTTCCTCTTGACCGCGAAAATGTCCATGCACTCGGGCTGTATGGGATCGAGGATGTCGACACCGGCCTCTATGAACCCTTCGATCAGTGGTTCGACATTGCCGTCGCTGTGATACTGTACGAGGATGTCGGGGTTGACGCGACGCGCCGCCGCGATGGAGTCGCGCATGAGCGGGAAGAGCCAGTCGCGCCACATGTCCGGGCTTATCAGGGGCGCAATCTGTGTAGCCATGTCGCTGCCGGTCTGGAGGACATCCGCGCCTGTCAGGGCGATCTGTTCGGCGGTGCGAACCAGATCCGCGGCATGTTTCCGGAACATTTTCTTCGCCCAGGGCTCGTCCATGGCCATCCCCATCATCAGAATGTCGAAACCGCACAGCCCCCATATATGCTCGAAGAAATTCAGGCCGCACCCGTATACCGGGGAACCTTCCGCATGGGCCGCGTCCACCTTCTCCTTCATCCCGGCAAAACGGTGCGCCGCGCCGACATCATCCGGCCATGGGTATGCATCAAGATCCGCCTCGCTGCTGATTTTGCGCAGCGGGAAAAACGACAGGGAGTCGTCAGTTTCAGGATGTTCCACCTGCGCCGTCCCCCATTCGCTGCCGATACTGGCCTCCGGCGGCAGCGAACCGTCGGAATAGTAGAGTGCGCGCCAGTCCGGCGTGGGACGGTGCGTTCCGCCTGACGGGCCGATCCAGCGCGCGTCGAACTTGAAATGCCGGACTATGTCGACATCGTCGCCCAGGTGCCTGCGGAACATGTCCATCGCGCCCTTGCTCACCCCGAAATCGAGCGTGATCCATTCAGGGTTCCTGCGGCGTACCGCACGTATGAAATTCTCTCTCGGAGTCAACATTTTCACCTCTTTATTTTTGAATTAGGCGGACGAAGGCCGCAACTCTAAGTAGTTTGCGATCTCCGAGCGCAAGAAACGAATTCGCCTTTTGCGCCAAGGATGTCGCAAGCTACTCGCAACTTTGAAATTCCTTAACGTTGAACAAGTTTCCTAAGAAGCCTGTAATATTTCTTGTCTGCAGGCCGTATTTCCGAGAACCAGTCATTCTGGACATGCAGGACATTTCCTATCTGGATGGCGGAATCATTCTTTCTGGCTGAAGCCACGTATTTATCAAGGTTGTCCAGGGTGCTCAGCAGGTCATAGGACACAACAGCTCCAGGCGCTGTGTGCTTCAGCATCCGGCCTCTTGTCTCATGTTCGAGATAATCGCTGTTGTGGACATCGTAAGTCCTGTTCGTATCCATGAATTCAGCAAGCCAGAAATTCCCGCAGCAGCCCATGTGCATCGCATCGTCCTTGTACTTCCGCATTTCCCCGTAGAAAAGACGTGTGACATGATGGAAATAATTCTCTTCGCCCCTCCAGTCCGGATCGGATGGCGACATGTCCGGATGCACCTTGTCGGCCAGGAAATCAGTCTTGACTCCGTCGAGATCGTATGAACCCTTGTCGGACGAGAACAACTTGTGGAAGAGCGGTTTCAGGTATTCCTCCTGTGTTGAGGCGAGGGAATAGTCCCTGACGCGGCATCCATGCCGGTTGAGCCTGCCTCCGGCCATGAGGTGCGCCGGATTGACGAGGGCCGTCTTCTCTATCTCGGCCCAGTTCCACCAGACCATCACCTTGAATCCTGCGGCATGCAGTTCGTCGACAAGACCCCGGAGATCCGGAAACCGCGCAGGATGCGCCTCCCACTGCCCCCGTGCGACATGCCATCCCTCGTCGAGGAGAATTGTGCGGAATGGAAGTTTCTCCTCCCTGATGATCCTGGCCGCCTCCCTCACCATCTTCTCGTCGAAGACCCTGCGGGTGGGGGCCATGCATTCCGCGACCTGTTCCTGCAAGGCTTCCGGAGGAACGCATGAAGCCCGCAGTACCTGATCCAGCCAGGTGCAGTACAAAGGTTCACGCCACCAGGAATGTACGGCCTTTGCCGACGGATCGGGTATCCTGCCCGACCGGACCAGCATGGACACGAATTCATCGATCACCTCGTAGACGGATTTCGCCTTCCGTATGAACAGCCTCATCTTCGGGGAGCGGAAACGTCCGCCTGCATCCAGTTTCTGTCCATTTGGAAAAGCTCCGAAATCAAGGCTCCAGTTTTCAACCTTGTAATGTTTCATTTCAAGATACATCCCGAAGGATTTCGGCATGTCAAGCGCTCCGAAAAAAAGATGGGACTGGAGCTTCCGGAAGACGAAGAGGGTGGGATGAGGCGCGAACTGCCAGTCGCCGGAATAGGTGTCGGTCTTGATTTCCTGTCCTGTCAGGAGTTCCGGCCATACCTCGGGCGTGTGATGCCTGTTGCGGAAATTAACCAGGTTGTATGCCGTTACAACCGTCCCCTTCGGGAAGAAGCTGATGCTGTTGATCTGGCAGCCCGGCCCCGCGGAGAATTCACACGAGAAATCAATTGAATCATCAGCCTTGTCCGCTGAAACTGTCAGGACAAAATCCGACACTTCGGAATGGCTGCCGAAGAAAAAGCTGATGGAATTATTTTCGCGGTCCTCCTGAATACTCTTGAACTCCAGTTCCACGGGATGTCCGTCTATGACCGGCTGGAAGAGATTGAAATCCGGGATAATCAGCATTCTCTGCCTGGTACCCTTATCCCACAATGTTAAACTTTTCTTTTCGTTGTCGATGACGATGCTTTGAGATTTGCTTTCCAATTTCATGTCAGTGTCAAAATCCTTTTTTTAATTGAACCAATTGCGAAACTATAAATTAGGCGGCCAAAGAGCCGCAACTCTTATAGAATAGTTACAGAGGAGCAAAGGCACACAGGCACAAAGTTTTTGAAAAATGCCAAATATCGAACATGTTGGAGTACACAACTTCAGTTGTGTCTTTTTCTTTAAAACTTGGCCTCTCGGTCACTTGGTCGCTGGTCACTTTGAAATTCCTTAACGTGGACTTAACCGGCTTCGCCGGGATTTAATAACTTTTTTGACAGGCTTTACAGGATTCCAAGGATATTTATAGCAAGCTGCATTCATCGGGAAAGGAACGCGTCAGCAGAGTGACGCGGCTACAGCTTGGATTTGTTGTAGCCACGTCACTCTGCTGACGTGCTCTTTGATTGCAACTTATTATTTAGATCCATTTTAAAATCCCGTTTATCCTGTTATCCTGTCTAAAATACAAATTCCTATACTTTCAAATCACCAGTTCCTGGCGATTTCCTCGCGGGCGATCTCAACCCATCTGGCGAGACGCTCCGGTTCGTTGTTGAGCGTATGGACGTCTTTCATGATCAGCTCGGTGCGGCAGCCGTGTTTCCTGCAGATCAGCAGGGTGTCACGGAGATCCCCCCGGATCTGCGCTTCATCGAAATTCTGTGTGCTGATCAGGGTCGGGTTTGGCTTGCGGGAGTAGATATAGTCGCCTTTGAGCGCCTCGGCCATGGCCTCCTGGTTGCACAGCGGCGCGATCGAACACGCCTTCAGGTTCGGGAGTTCCCTGATCACATTCCACCGGGTGTTCAGGGGCTCGCAGCAGCCATAGTAAATCATCCCGAATTTCCCGGCAATGTCACGGTGGTACGGGAAGATGAACTCGCGGTAGAAGTCCGGGCCTACGCCCACTGTTTCCTGGCTTTCAATCAGCAGCCACATGTCCTTCCTGCGGACCGGCGAGCCGGGCCTGTAATCGTCTGCGGGCAGCCGGCCGGTATAACCCTGTGAGCCGGAGCCGGTGTAGTCGTTGCCGTTGTTCAGGTTCAGCAGGCCTTCCTTCTCGCACCATTCCGAGAACGCGAGATTGTCGTCCCTGAGAAAGGACATCAGCTGGTGCAGCCCCTCGGGATCGTCATACATGAACAGCATAAGGTTCTCCAGCCCGATAAGATCTATCGCCTGAATAGTCAGCCCGAAGGTCCACCAGAAACTTCCGCGCATGCGGACCGGCATGATATCGCCGGCAAGCTCCTCTATCTTCTGCCTGTTCGCGGCCGTCTTGGCACGGTCGACGGAGAAAGTACGGTGCTTCAGCCTGTGGAATTCCTGGCGGATGTCCTTGATGGGGGCATCCCATGAACAGGCGGTCATATTGCCTCCATCCGTTACGCGGTGGACAACCTTTTCAACTCCGAAGTTGGGCGATATGTCAATCTGCCAGTTCATGTCAATGAAAGGTTCCACTATCCGGTCGTCGCCCAGATGCTCGAACCTCCAGATTTCCCATCGCAGAGAGCGTTCGACCCCTTTCGCCCACTCGTCGCTGCATTGCAAATCAGGCTCGAATGGTTTGCGCGGATCTCCCACGCCCCCGTCCTCGGCGAGAATCAATGGCCGTGTCTGGACACCATCACGCATGGACAGCCACAACTTTTTCCTCTCAAGATTGTTCCTGTCGTTTGCGATCTCCAGCTTGCGCTTCGCCAACTCCCGTATAATGCCGCGTTCACTTCCTGTCATTTAAATTTCCTTTTTTATTGTCTGGTTATGGAATGGAAAATTAACCCAGTAACCGTTCTTTATCAAATCAAAGCTTTTCCATGATAAAATCCAATATCTCGCGGCGCATGGCGGCGGTCTCGAAATGTCCGGTGTGATACCGTGAAAGACGCCAGTTTTCCAAAGCGCCTTCGTCTGAATAGATTTTTTTAAGCTCCTTGTCGATGGCGTCAAGCCCTTCAGGCGGAGTCAGGACATCATGAAGCCCGGCCAGGCTCAGATGGGCGCGTGGCGCAATCAGGGCGTTTATCTTCGCCGTCGAGAAATGCTTCAACAGGCCCGGCACATAATAGTAGATGCTGTGGTAGTCAAGCCCGCCGCTTTTTATCAGTGCGTGAAAATCGGTAAGACAGCAGATGTCCACGCATGTTTTCACCCTCGTATCCAAAGCTGCAAGCCACCACGCCATGGTGCTTCCCATGGAAAGACCGAGCGTGCCAACCCTTTCCATATCCACATCATCCCTTGAGGAAAGATAATCGAGCGCACGGATGCTGTCATACATCATCATCCCCCACAGGACCTGCCCGTTCCAGAGCATCTCCTTGAACGTCGCGGATTCGCTTTTCCCGCGCCGTTCCCCGAAACACCAGTGGTCTATGCACAATGCGCTGAAACCAAGACGTGCAAGAGCCTCCGCGAAGGGAGTATCCTGAAGGCAGTTAGGCCTGCCCCTGACAAATTCGTCCTTTCCGGTCACGTAGTCTCCTCCGTGCGCGTGGTTATAAAGGACGACTGGGGATTTTCCCTTCACTCCCTTCGGCCTTGCGAAATACGCAGGCACCGGCTCTATCCCATTCAGATCGAGAAGCAACGTCTCCAGGATGTAGCCATCCATCTCACGTTCATCCACCTTGGCCGCAGCGGGCACGGCGCTGGAAACCGGAAGATCTCCCAGCAACCCCTTCAACAGCTTTCTGTTTTCAGACTTGTCATTGTCCCGGACAATTCCGCTTTGCACTGCCATTTTATCCTTCTTTTCTGTTTATTGAAAATTAACCCAGTAACCGTTTTTTATCAATCGAGCTGATTTCAAAACTCAGAATGCGGGGAGGTGAAAACCTTTTAAGGAAAGGTTCTTCCCTTCCCCGCACCCCAACCCTTTCCAAACCTGTTTGCTATTCCGTCAAACCGCTATTTCTCTGGTGAAGGAGCCAGGATGGCCACCAAATCCGCCGCGATATAGCCTGGAGTGTTGCCGACGGCCCAGCATGTGCCCGGGCCGTTTGACCAGAGGGCGTGTACGTCTTTCCGTCCGCTCAGGACAGGACACCAGGTCAGCCCGCCGTCACTAGTGGAGAACAGCGTATGCTCGTAGTGCATCTTGCCGTCGAATGGCTGCGGGAATGCAGCCCAGCCTTTTCCATTCCGGAAGAACAGCAAGGCCGTAAGCGGCTGGCCTTTGGTGGATACGGGAAGGTCTCGTCTCTCCCATGATCTGCCGCCGTCGGCAGTGTATAGGATGACACTGCCGTTTCCACCAACCCATCCCTCCTCGGATGTGGTGAAATAGATCCTGCTCAAAGGAGGGGTGGCAGCCGGCAGTTCCAATGTGCGCCAGCTCTTTCCTGCGTCGATCGTCTTCAGCACGGTCGGCACCGGATTCCCAAACAGGTGTCCTACTGCGTATCCAGCATAATCCCGTTGTAGCGGGACATCGCCGGTAAAACAAATATCTTTCGCGATGAAAGGAGCCTTAGTTTGAAAGTTAATCGGGCTCCATGTCGCTCCGGCATCCGGACTGTGGAAAGCGACCGGATGATATCCTGGCACCACCCAGATATGTCCCTTCGGATGTCCACCGGGCTGGTCGACAGGGGTGAGGCAGATGCGGGAGGCACCCTGGATTTGTCCATCGAGGACGGTCTGCCATGTCGCCCCTCCGTCGACGCTGTGCCGCATGAAGCCCATTCCTGGGCCGCCGGGGTGACGGGCTCCAGCGATCCAAATCTCGCTGGGACCGGCCATTCTCACTGCACTCCATCCTCCTTCGGGATCGACTTTCAAATGTTTCCACGTGAAACCGCCGTCCTCCGTCTTATAAGCACCCATGCCTCCCACCGCCACACCCGTTTTATCGTCCCAAAAGCAAACGTCATTCAGGTTCTTCCCTGTGGCGCCCCATTTCATGTCCTTATGTTTTCCAGTGCTTGTGATGAACCATGACTCGTTGCTTGCCTGGAGGTGAGCGGAAATACTGGATACTGGCTCTCCCTGCCAGAGACCCGGGGAAGGGGGGGTGAACCCTCCGCAGGACGCAAGGAACAGTCCTGAAAGAACGCAGAACAGATAGGGCGCCAGTTTGGATGTAATTTTCATCATATACCTTTCTTTAATTTGAGCCAATTTCAAAAGTAGTCAGAATTCAGCGGCCTACTGCGGTGGCCGCAGTTTTATCAGTGTGAAACTTAAGTAGTTTGCGATCTCCGAGCGCAAAAGACAAAGAGGCCGATTGCGCCAAGGATGTCGCAAGCTACTCAAAGCAA
>JBAQUG010000590.1:0-9176 GCA_049297395.1 Victivallales bacterium
CGTCGCAAATAAATCAGAAAATCATGAAGGCACAACGCGCTTGCGCTTCTGCGTCCCTTGATCTTTTAATCCAGACACCGCCGAAATTCAAAATGCGTTTTTTATTTGCTGATTCTTTTCCGCTGGCTTTTCAGCAGGCCTCTTTGTACTTGAGTTGCTTTGAGTGTATTTTATTCGTTTTATTTACAAAGAGGACGGATGAACACTTTTCTAACAGATCTTTTTCTTGCATGGCGATATCTTAAGCCTAAACGGAATGCTGTGTCCTTCATAACATGCATGTCGGTGGTCGGGGTTACGCTCGGCGTCGCCGTGCTGATCGTGGTACTTGCCGTGATGACAGGCTTCACAGACGAGATGAAGGACAAGATGATCGATACCATGGCGCACCTGCAGATCCAGGACTACAGGCTTGGATATATTGCGAATCCCGCAGGCGTCGTCAAGGAAGTCAAGGCCCTCGGATGCGAAGCCTCGCCGGTCATCTACAGGCATGGCCTGATCCAGAAAGGCGAACAGCTGATCCCGAAAGTCGTAATCGGCATCAGCCCCGAACAGGAAAGCTCCAGCATCGATGTGAAGAGATACATGTTCGCCGGGGAATTCTCCCTCAGGAAAGGGGAGGCCATAGTCAGCGATGTCGTCGCACAGGAGCTCAACCTCAGGATCGGCGAGAAGATAATCCTCCATTCGCCCTCGAAAATAACCAAGATGTTCAAGTATGAGGAAGGAAAAGGATTCAAGTTCAACGAGGACAAGGCAAAGGTCTTCCTTCCCGACGAATACAGGATCTCAGGCTTCTTCTCGTTCGGCAAATATGATTTCGACAGTTCGGTAATTTTCATAAACATTGACGACGCCGCGGATCTTTTCGAGCTGCCCTGGGATTCCGCAAGCGCAGTCTACATAAAGACCAAGGATCCATTCCATCTCCAGGGGATACAGGATGGACTCCAGAAGAAATTCCCCGCCCTGCAGATCCTCTCCTGGCAGCAGCTCAACAGGCAGTTCCTCGGCGTCCTTGCCGTTGAAAAGAACATGATGTTCTTCCTCCTGATCTTCATTGTCCTGGTGGCGGCGTTCAGCATATCGAACACGCTGATCACCGTGGTCCTCCAGAAGACCCGCGAGATCGGGCTCATTAAGGCGCTCGGGGCTTCTCCTATGACAATCCTGCGGACCTTCGTCCTGCAGGGGTTCATTGTCGGCGTCATGGGAACTTTCTGCGGAACTCTGCTCGGAATCGCCGTCATACACTGGCGTAACCAGATAATGTTCACCGTGAGCAAACTGACCGGCTGGGAACTTTTCCCGAAGAAATTCTATTTCTTCAGCGAACTTCCTGCGCGCATTGTGGCAAGCGACCTTCTAATAATATGCATTGTGACGGTGATCCTTTGCACTCTCGGTGCGCTCCTGCCGGCCTGGAGGGCCGCACGTCTTGATCCGGCAAAGGCGCTGAGGTACGAGTAGAAGAAGAATGAAACGGAGAGCGGGAGAATCGGCGCATCGGAGATTGGGAGAAAAGGCTCCGTATAAATAAAATTATCATTTGAGGAAGAACTTTAAATATGGCTAAAAACTTTAAAACCGGTTCAAATCCAGTGCATGAAAACAAGGAATGATAATTTTATAATGAATGATAATTTCATACAGGTCGAGCAAGTCCACAAGAATTACAGGATCGAGAAATCGGAGATCACCGTCTTGCGCGGAGTCAACCTCACGGTGAAGAAAGGCGAATGGATAGCACTGCTCGGAGCTTCAGGAAGCGGAAAGACGACTCTCCTCAACATAGTAGGCGCCCTTGAAACTCCCGACAAGGGGGAAATCACCTTTGACGGATACAAATACACCTCGATGTCCAGGAAGAAGGCCGCAGATTTCCGTCTGAAGACAGTCGGATTCATCTTCCAGGCGTACCATATGCTCCCCGAGCTTTCAATCCTTGAAAACGTGAAGCTTCCTGCGATGCTGAAAGGACGGCACGGGGACGACGTGAGTTCGGAGGCCGAGGCTCTGCTTGAAAAGGTCGGGCTCGGGCACCGTCTCAGACATAAGCCGGCAGAACTTTCCGGCGGAGAACAGCAGCGGGCGGCAATTGCGCGTTCACTCATAAACACGCCCCAGCTCGTGCTTGCCGATGAACCCACAGGCAACCTGGACTCGAAAACCGGATCCGAGATACTTGAAATATTCAAGAAACTGCATGATAGTGATTCAGGTATGACGATCATCATGGTCACCCATGATCCTGATGTCGCCACATTGGCCGACAGCGTTATACATATGAAAGACGGTATTATTGTCGAAACCGTGTAGATGCAAAGACACAATTAAGCTGGCAGGACAACAGGATTGACAAGATAAAATGAATTAAAGCTATATATCTATGGAGACAGGAAATGCTTTGCGAAATATGCAAGAAAAACGAAGCCACAATCCACATACAGGAAATAATCAACTCGCAGAAGAAGGCCTTGAACATCTGCCAGGACTGCGCCGCCAAGAAGAACGGCAGCAACGGACTCTTCAACGGGCTCAACCTCGCCGACATCCTCTATAACATCTCTTCGAACCTGACGGTGAACGGGGGAAAGGCAACTTCAAAGGTTCAGGAACCCTCTACTCCTCAGGTTCCAAACGTGACATGCAGCAAATGCGGATGGTCGACGACGAATTTCAGCGAAAGGGGAAGGCTCGGCTGCGCGAACTGCTATAATGTCTTCAGGGACATCCTTTCCCTTGCGCTGAAGAACATGCACAAGGGAACCCTCCACGTCGGCAAGCATCCCGGGACACGCTCCTCCGAGGATGACGAGGCCAGCAGGAACGCAATCGAGGTTATGAAGATGCAGAAAAGGCTTGAAGATCACATCCTGAGGGAGGAATATGAGAAGGCCGCCGAACTGAGGGATCTGATCGCGAACCTCAAGAGCAGGAACAGCAAGTCAAAAAAACAAGACAAAGGCCAGTGAACAACATGCAGGACAATCCTATAAACAAGCTTTTCGAGAAAAGAGTCAGCTGGCTCGCAGACAGCGGACCGGAAGACGACATTGCCATAAGTTCAAGGATCCGCCTGGCCAGGAACATCAGGGAAATCCCGTTCCCCTCAAATGCGAACAACGATCAGATGGACTCTTCAACCGCCGCCGTCCTGCTCGCAGTCGAAAAGACGAAATGCTTCAGGAAATTCTATGAGATCGACATGCCGAAGTTAAACCCCCGCGACAGGCAGGTGCTGCTGGAGAGAAGGCTCATCAGCAGGGAGTTCTTCGCCAAGAAGCAGAACACCGCACTTGTCATGACCGACGACGAGATCTGTTCCATAATGATAAACGAGGAGGACCATCTCAGGATGCAGGCGATGCTCTCGGGGCTCAGACTCGGCGAAGTCTGGAAAATCATCGACAGGATCGATGACAGGCTTTCCGCCGAACTCCCCTACGCGTTCGACGAGAATCTCGGATATCTCACATCCTGTCCGACCAATGTCGGCACCGGCATCCGGGCATCCGTAATGCTTCATCTGCCGGGACTTGTCCTCGGCGAGCAGATCAACGCCGTCATCCAGGCGGTGAACAAGCTCGGCCTTGCCGTAAGGGGAATCTTCGGCGAAGGCACTGAAAGCCTCGGAAATCTGTTCCAGATATCCAACCAGAGCACCCTCGGCGAGACTGAAACCCAGATAATTGAAAGGCTGGAGGCTGTCATCAGGCAGATAATCAACCACGAGAAGAACTCCCGGCAGAAGCTTCTCCAGAACCGCAGGGAATTCCTCATGAACCAGGTTGGAAGGGCCTATGGAATGCTCAGGCATTCATACATAATAACAAGTGAAGACACCCTGAACTCGCTTTCGGCCCTGAGGCTCGGGGTCGACATGGGGATGTTCTCGTCGGTCGACATCCATACTGTAAATGAACTGTTCGTGATTGTACAGCCAGGTCACCTTCAGAAATATGCCGGAAAGGATCTTGACACTTCCGAACGTGATATTTTCAGGGCTACGGTTATCAGGGAGAGGCTGAAGAGTTCTGAAAAGAAATAGGAATCAATGGAAACATCGATAACATGCATTCTTGCCCTTCTTGAGATGACGTTTATCTTCGTGGGCCTCCTGATACTCCACGGGCTCAGGAAGGAGATAGGAAGTTCGGCATTCTATATAACCATCGGGCTCCTGCTTGTCTTCACGCAGCTTGTAAGCGCGACGGAACTCCAGGTGGTCATAGGTTTCACAGGCGCCAATTTCTACATAGCTCCAAGCGTCCTGCTCCTGCCGTACCTTGCCGCGCTGATGATCGTATACATAACCGAAGGGACACTTGCAACCCAGAGGCTGATCATCGGCGCCATGGCGACTCTCGGTTTCTATGTCTATCTCAGCTACATCACCGGAATGCAGTGCGGCTGGGCCGGCTATACCATCTCCCAGGGAGCCTCGGCCGATTCGTTCGAGTACCTCCTGAGGAACAGCCAGCGCACTATGGCGAGCTCTATAATAGCACAGACACTCGATCTTTTCCTCATCCCCATATTCTTCCAGCGGCTTAGAAACCTCGGATGCAGGATGTTCTTCTCCGTCCTCGGGTCTCTCATGCTCACGCAGATTGCGGACACGCTTGTCTATTCCCTGGTGTGCTTCTGGGGCGAACGCCAGCTGTGGGTCTACCTGAGCTCCTCTTATATCGCAAAGGCCGTCTTCACGATCTGGCTGAGCGGAATCGCCTCGGTCTATCTGACAAAGATTGAAGCTGAACTTCCTGCGCACCATGGACGCAGGACCCTCGACATCATCTTCTCATTCCTTGGGAGCTACGGCAAGGCCGAAGCCCTCGAACGCAACCTCCAGGAGTCAGAAGGCAGATACCGCACAGTCATAGAAAACGCAAGCGACATGATACTCCTGCTCAACCGCGACGGCCAAATCCTGGACGCCAACAACGCCGCATTGGACATTTTCAAGATCAAGTCAAAGAAGGACATCATCGGCAAATCATTCCCTGGCATGCTCACCGACCTCCCTGATTTCCCGTTCAACATGGATTCATACTGGGAGGATACCCTGAGGAAGACCCACCAGGGCGAACCCCGCATCCACAACGTAAAGCTGCATGCCCTTTCATTGGCAGGCAGGAAGATAGAGCTCGACATAGCCCTCAACATCATTGAAGTCGAAAATGTCAAGGTACTGATCATCTTCGGAAGGAATGTCACCGAACAGAACAGGCTCAACCGCGAACAGGAGGAACTCAAGGAGGAGCTGGCGCATGCCCAGCGGCTCGAATCGGTCGGGCAGCTCGCGGGAGGCGTCGCGCACGACTTCAACAACTACCTGCACGCCATCCAGGGCAATCTGGACATCCTGCATTTCATGCATGACATCGAGGACAAGAAGGTAATCAAACATCTCGACAGGATAAACGACATAACAGGCCAGGCTGCAAAACTCACGCAGGAACTGCTCGGATTCGCCCGGAAAGGCAAATACCACGAGGAAATACTGGATCTGGGCAGGCTCATGCGTGAGACGCTTGAACTGTTCAGCCCCCAGTCGCTCGAAACCACAGAACTTAAATCGGACATTGCAAAGATGAAAATGCCAGTAAAAGGCGATGCCGTACAGCTGAAACAGGTTTTCCTGAACATCCTCATAAACGCAAGGGACGCTGTCGACGCAAACGATAAAAAGAACAAGATAATAGTACTCGAAGTGAAACCGGCAGCCAACTACAAAGCTAAATTCTCGCCTCCTGTAGAGAAGGAAGACATCAACCCCGACGACTTCTTCTGCGTGAAGATCGAGGACAACGGGATAGGCATGGACAAGGATACGCTGATCCGGATCTACGACCCCTTCTTCACGACAAAACCAATTGGCAAAGGCACCGGCATGGGACTGGCGATGGCCTACGGCGCAATCACAAACCACCATGGCTGGATCCAAGTCGAAAGCGAGGAGCAGAAAGGCACGGCTTTCTATGTCTTCCTGCCTCAGCATGAGGAAAAGGAAGGATTTCCAGGGACGCAAGGGACAAGATGAGCACGCGCAGGGACAGAAGGGACATGCGAAAAAAACTAAAAATCTTTGAACTTCATTTTATTTACCCGGTCCCTCAAGTCCCTATTGTCTTTGATTTTACGTCAGGCGCTTCAGCCTGACCCAGGAGTGCGTGTGACCCGAATGTCCCCCAACTTAAGCGGTTTTGTCGGTCAGCAAATCCAGAATTGATGTTGTGCCGCCGCCCTGCGGGGACTGAAAATTATATTTGATTATAGCCTCCGCAGGAGGTGAAATAATGTAGCCCAAAGGCGTAAGCCTTGGGAATATAAAGATTTCATTAAAGGACAACAAGCCCCCGCAGGGTGGCGACACTTAAGTTGGGGGCATTCAGTGTGACCCGTCGTCGCCAAGTTTTACCTGCCCCTGGTGCCCATCGGACTTACAAATGAGCTCAAATGGGCGTGATTTCGTTCGTAGTAGCGCATGTTTGCGCGTTCTTCAGTCTTTTGAGATTCCGTTAAGAACGCTCGAACACGAGCTGCTACCCCTCTTCCTCCAACTCTTTTCCACCCCTCCTTCCTTGATTATTGCCCCTCCTCGGATTAAGTTGATTAGATTATGAAAATCAGAAAGGAACACAGAAAAACAATAGTTTGAGTTAATTGCAATTACCTGGGATCGCCACCACCTTGGTGGCTCCTAAAGCCGGTAAGATGTCGGCGTTCCTGTAAAAATGCAATTTGCTCAGTTTATCAACAAAAACTTAGCGTTCATCGCTGTATTGCTTCCACTGAAAATTACGACTTTTCAAAGGTAAGAAGCAGACAACGAGGAGCGCGCCCATCAGGGCGCGTTCTTCTTGTTTTGCGTTTCTTACCTAGGGCGTCGTAACCCTTCAGTGGAGGTGCAAACTTGGAGTCCGCGCCCTCTCTTTTTTCAGGCCTGCGGATTTCGCAAATATCAAAGGGAATCCGCAATGGCCATAGACCGTAAAGCGCTGGCGAGCCGTATTCGCGAATTGCATGACTTGAGTGCCGACGAGAAGTCCATGTTGCTCGAACTGCTCAATACCAGGAAAAAATACGGACTTGTCTGGGAAGATAAGCCGGAAAAGGTCGAAGATGAGTTGCGCGAAAAATTGCCTGTCCTTAAAGAAGTAACGAAACGTCGCATACTGAGCAAAGAATCAGGAGTTCCTAACCATATCATTATTGAAGGTGACAACCTCCACGCTCTAACCACTCTCCAATATACTCATGCCGGGAAAATTGATGTCATCTACATAGACCCACCCTACAATACCGGCAACAAGGATTTCATATACAACGACTCCTTCGTGGACAAAGAGGACGCTTGGCGTCATTCCAAGTGGCTTTCATTCATGAGCAAACGCCTCAAACTTGCAAAGCTCCTTCTCAAAGAAACCGGAGTCATCTTCATCTCCATTGATGACAACGAACAGGCACAGTTAAAATTGCTTTTTGATGAGGTGTTTCGTGAAGATAATTTCGTGGTAAATATTATTGTTCAGTCAAATAAACGCGGACAGACATACAAGGATATTGCAAAAACTCATGAATATCTACTTTGTTATACAAAATCTCCAACTACTGGTCTAAGCCCTGTAGAGAAAGAGGACAATGGGTTCAATTTCAAAGACGATATAGGTGAATTCAGCATAAGAGAGTTGAGAAACAGAAATCCAAAGTTTGGAAAATTTAATCGTCCCAATCTATTTTTCCCTTTTTATATATCAAAAACAAAATTTGATGAAAACGAATTTCATCTTGTTTCATTATCAAAATCTACCGAATTTTCTATTGAGACAATTCCCCTAAATAGTGAAGGAACAGAAAGCTGTTGGCGATGGAGTAAACAACTTGTCAATAAATGCAATACCGGAGTGCTTTCAACAACACCAGTAATAGCAAAGAAAAAAAGGGATGGAGGCTGGAATGTTTATGAGAAGTATCGGAAAACTACGGAACGTGTTAAAAGTATTTGGGAAGAAACAGAAGTAATCAATGAACAGGGTTCAATGGAACTTCGGGAAATGGGTTTGAAAGGATTCGACCATCCAAAACCTATACACCTCATTAGGAAATGTCTTACAATAGGTGCGACTTCAAATGCCATCATCCTCGACTTCTTCGCCGGTTCTGGAACTACCTTGCATGCCGCAATGGCGTTGAATGCTGAAGATGATGGAAATCGGCGTTGCATTTTGGTCACAAACAATGAGAACAATATCTGCGAGGAAGTAACCTGCGAACGGAACAAGCGGGTTATTCGGGGATACATCAATTCCAAAAGCGAATCCGTAGCGGGCTTAACGAAAAATAATCTGCGCTACTACCAGGTAGGATTTGTGGAACGTTCTCAATCGATGAAGAACCGTAAGGAGCTGACGTACTGCTCAGTTGATTTGCTTTGTATCCGCGAGAACTGCTACGAGCCGTTGAAAGGATTCGATGGCAAGGACAAGGATATCCGAGTGTTCGGAGGCGGGGAATTTACAATGTTCGTCATTTTTGATCCGCTTAAGATTGAGTTGGCGGTATCAATGATCAAGAAGTTGCCGGGACATTGCAAGGTCTATGTGTTTTCTCCGGGGCATTATGCGTTCGATGATGAGTTTGAAGAAGTCTCAGAAAAAATCGAACTGTGCGCGTTGCCAGAGGCGATTTTGCAGGCATACGATAAGGTGTTGCCAAAAGCGAAGCAAAAGTTGATTGCGGGAGTGGAGAAGGGAGCGCTGGGAGAATGATTACGCTAAAAGAATATCAGGTCAAGGCGGTGGATGAATTGACAAACAAGGCGTTGACACTGCTTTCATGCTGTGGGCGTCAGCAGAAGCTGATCTTCAAGGCTCCTACAGGTTCTGGGAAAACGGTGATGACTGGGGCGTGGTTGCAGAAGATGGCGCGGACGCTGCCTGTGCAGTTGGAGTTGTCACAGCGGCGGTTCGCCTATATCTGGATTGCGCCGAATCAACTACATCAGCAGTCATTGACGAAGCTGTCACACTATTTTGAAGAGACACGGGATTTGCGTTGTCTGGAATTTGATGACTTGGCGGACGATGCGCTGGCGGAGAACGATCTGTTGTTTTTCAACTGGCAATCTATTTCACGCGATGATGCGATTGTGATTCGTGAGGGTGAAC
>JBAQUG010000591.1:0-16688 GCA_049297395.1 Victivallales bacterium
CTTTTCGTGGACGCCAAGGGGAAGAGGATTTACGTCTGCTGCGGTGGATGCATTGGAAAGGTCAAGGCCGATCCGGAAAAGTATATAAAGGAGATGGAGGCTAAGGGCATTGTCCTGGAAGCGACACCGAAGGACAAGGCTTCCGCTGAAGTTCCAAAAACGGAAAAGAAAGAAGACGGACATACCGGGCATCAGCACTAATCGTAAATATTCACCGGAACGGTGAATATTTACATCTGGAGTCACGATGAAGAAGCCAAATCCGAAATACTGGCGACGGCTGATAGTGATGACGATAATTGTTTCAGTTTGTCTGTCCGGTTGCTATGGCCTGTCGACCAAGAGCGAGAGGGAGGCTCGAAGCGATTTCGAGACGCTGTCCAAGATATACCGTCCCGACGGCAATAAAGCTGCGCTCCCGGCCCTTGACAGTAATTCGACACTGGCTACGCTGATAACTTACGCCATGCTCAACCAGCCGCGGGTCGAAGCGGCTTACTACGAATATGCGGCATCTGTCGAGAAAATCACACTGGAAAGATCTCTCTCGGATCCAAGGTTCACTTTCCAGATGGACATTACAAACGTAATCAACTCCGTGATGCCCGGCCTGATGATTGATGTCCCCTGGCCGACAAAGCTCAGCACCAAGGCGGATATTGCATCAGCCGAGAGTCAGGCAAGGTATTACGCCTTTGAAAGCGCAGTTCTGCAGACGGCGTTCGATGTCAAAAGCCCATACTACCAGCTTCACTTTCTAGAGGAACGCATCCGCATCAACCGGAAGATGCTGAAGCTGATGACCGAACTGGAGGAAATTGCCCGAGCTCTGAATGAAGCGGGGAAGGTCACATTGCAGGACGTTCTCCGGGCGCAGATTGAACAGGAACGGCTGAAGACCGAAATTGCCAACCTTGAGGATCTGCGAAATCCCCTTATGGCAAAGCTCAAAACGGCACTGGGTATTCCCCCGGAGAAGCCAGACCCGCCTGTGCCGGCAAAGTTTGAGTCAACACCGCTGGACATGAGTTCCGATCAGCTTCTGGCGATCGCCATGGCTCATAATCCGGGGCTAAAATCGATGGAGGCCGAAGTTCATGCGGCTGAAGAGGGCATTCATCTTGCACGTTTGAGCAGATATCCGGATTTCACCGTAGGCGTAGAAGGTGATGTGAAGGCCTCTCCAGTCATGGTAAGGCCTAAATTGGAAGTGACGCTGCCCATCTGGCTCGATAAGATTGCTGCTGAGATCGCCTCCTCGCAGGCACGCAAACTCGCAGCCACAGCCAGATTGTCGGGGGAACAGATCCAGCTGGCGGTGGAATTTGCCGTCAAGTCCTACATGTACCGCGAGGCCAGACGCAACCTGCAGCTGCTATCCGACAAGCTGGTGTCCAAGGCGCAGATGTCCCTTGAAGTCGCGCGGATCTCCTATTCCTCAGGGCAGACCGATTTCATAAATCTCCAGGAAGCCGAACGCACATTGCTTGTATTTCAAATTGCCGAAGTTGATTCGCGCATACAATGTGAACTGGCCCTGGCCGAACTGTCGCTGATAATCGGTATTAAGCCGGAAGGCGCACCAGCACCAGGCATTGCCGACGCCAAACCTTTAACAAAGGAATGAAATTCTTATGATCAACAACCTGATACGATTGATTGTCTTGACGGCAGCCATCGCCCTGGCTGCCGTCATGCCAGGATGCGGCAAGTCTGATTCTTCCCATTCCGGCAAGGGCGCAGACACAGAAGTCAAGAAACAAAAATATCATTGCCCGATGCATCCGACATATGTCAGCGACCGCCCGGGCGACTGTCCCATCTGCAATATGAAACTGGTGCCTATTAAAGAGGGCGGACAGGCAGCCGTCAAAACCACTGCACCCAGCCATGCCGGAAACATCAAAGCAGGTCAGTTCTATTGTCCGATGCACCTGGACATTGTCAGAGATGCACCCGGTGTTTGCCCGAAATGCAATATGAATCTCGAGGAGAAAAAGGCCGACGAACATGCAGGACGCGTTGTTCCTGAAGGCGTGCCCGGTCATGCCGGCGTTGTTCTTTCGCCGGAAAAAAGACAGATGATCGGGTTGCGCCTGTCTCCTGTTGAAATGAGGGATCTGTCCTTCGCCCTCCGCACTACCGCACGGATCGAACACGACGAAACCCGTCTGGCGAGGGTATCTCCGCGTTTCAACGGATGGATACGCTCGCTCAAGGTCAACTTCACCGGCGCTAAGGTGGAAAAAGGACAGCCTTTGTTCACGGTGTACAGTCCTGAAGTGCTGACTGCGGAAAAGGAATATCTTCTCGCATTGCAGAACTATGAGAAATCCAAGGACAGCCCTGACAAGGAAGAGGGTGTTTCGGCCCGGCGTCTTCTGGAGTCCTCCCGAAGAAGGCTCGTATTGTGGGAGATAGGTGAAGAGGAAATCCGCGATCTTGAAGTACGCCGCGCCCCGGCCGACGAGATCCTGTTCCGAGCCCCTTTTACAGGGCATGTCGTGGCGAAGATGGCAGTTGAAGGCAAGTCTTTCATGGCAGGAGAGACCCTGTATGAGATCGCCGATCTCTCCCACCTCTGGTTAAGGGCTTCCGTATTTGAATACCAGATGCCGTTGATCGCTGTTGGACAGGATGCCGTAATAACTTTTCCATATCTGGGCAACCAGTCGTTCCCATCCAAAGTCACTTTCATTTATCCTCACATTGACGCCTTGACGCGGCGAGGCGAAATCCGGCTCGAACTGGACAATCCAAAGGATCAGCTCAGGCCCGACATGTGGGCCAACGTCGAAATAAAGGTGGCTCTTGGCAAAAAGCTGACCGTGCCGTCCAGCGCCGTGATCGATACCGGCACCCGGCATGTAGTTTTCGTGGATGCCGCAGATGGGCTTCTGGAGCCGCGCGATCTGAAGATAGGCGCCAGGACGGATGACTACTATGAGGTTCTGGAAGGAGTAAAGGACGGGGAGAAAGTTGTAACGCGCGCCTTATTTCTGGTGGACTCGGAGAGCCAGCTGAAAGCGGCCGTATCGGGCATGGACGGATCTGATGAACACAAGCATTAAACAAAGGAAAACAGCCCTTGCGGGCTTAATCCTCCCAGCGACGGCGGATCAATGCCGCAAGGCATGTTCCTGGATTATCTTATGAAAACACAATCTACATACTCGCGTCCCAAGGACAGCTTCATCGAGAAAGTCATAGAGTGGAGCGCCCGTAACAAGTTCATGGTGTTCATGCTTGTGGGAGCCCTTACCTTGGGCGGCATATACTGCATGCGCAACACTCCGCTGGACGCCATTCCCGACTTGACCGACGTGCAGGTCATCGTCTTCACCCAGTGGGAGGGCCGCAGTCCGAACCTGATAGAGGACCAGATCACCTATCCGATAGTCACAAAGCTTATCAGCGCGCCGAATGTCCGGGTGGTGCGCGGCTATTCCTTCTTCGGTTATTCGTTCGTATATGTGATCTTCAAGGATGGTACGGACATCTACTGGGCTCGTTCCCGTGTCCTGGAATACATGCAGGGGCTGGCCGACAGCCTGCCTCCGGGGATCGCCCCGACGCTTGGCCCTGACGCCACGGGTGTCGGCTGGGGATTCCAATACGCCTTGGTGGACAAGAGCGGCAAACGCGATCTGGCGGAGCTGCGTTCTTTCCAGCAATGGCATCTGCGGTACTGGATCCAGAGCGTGGAAGGTGTTGCGGAAGTCGCAACTATCGGCGGTTTTGAAAAACAATACCAGGTTGAGATCGATCCGGACAAGATGCTCGCCTACAATATTCCAATCACCAAAATCGTATCCTCCATCCGCAGCGCCAACAATGATGTGGGCGGACGCGAACTTGAACGCAACGGCACAACCTATCTTGTCCGTGGAAAAGGATACATAGCATCGCTGGAGGATCTGCGTCTCGTAGTGGTTGGCACTGATGCGCGGGGCACACCGGTCCTGCTTGGAGACGTGGCCCGCAACATCGCATTCGGACCCGAGATGCGGAGGGGCGCGGGCGAGTTCAACGGCGAAGGCGAGGCCACGGGCGGCATAGTGGTTGTACGCTTCGGACAGAACGTCCTGCAGGTGATAGACCGCATCAAGGCCAGGCTGGAGGAGATAAAGCCGTCACTGCCGGAAGGCGTGGAGATCGTAACGACCTATGACCGCTCCGACCTGATAAACCGTTCCATCGGAACACTGACCCGCACGCTCATCGAGGAATCGATAATAGTCTCAATAGTCATCCTCATCTTTCTGCTGGACTTCGGCGGCGCGGCACGGGCCATCGTCACGCTGCCCATCGCAGTGACGCTGGCATTCATACCAATGTACTTCATGGGGCTGACAACCAACATCATGTCGCTGGCCGGAATCGCCATCTCCATCGGCGTGCTGTGCGACGAGGCGGTATCAATGGTCGAGAACGTGCACAAGAAACTGGAGCATGCACCGCCGGATCTTGACCGCAGGGCGCGTCAGGAAATCATCATCGGCGCCTGCAAACAGCTTGGAAAACCTCTCTTTTTCGCATTGCTGGTCATCGCTGTCAGCTTCATGCCTGTATTCACGCTTGAAGCCCAGGAAGGCCGTCTTTTCAAGCCGCTTGCATTCACCAAGACATTCGTGATGGCCTGGGCTGCATTTCTTTCCATCACCATCGGGCCGGCGCTTATCGTCCTGATGACCGGCGTCAAGGTCATTCCGGAGTACAAGCATCCCATCAGCCGCCTGCTCCATAAACTTTATTATCCATGGGTCAGCATGCTGATGACTCGCCGCATCCTTTCAATCGCCATCGCCATAGTGGCAGTGGCTTCATCATATCCGATCTACAAGAGGCTCGGTTCGGAATTCATGCCTCCTCTCAACGAAGGAACCATCCTCTACATGCCGACTTCGATGCCGACGATGTCAATCACGGAAGCCACAAGGATCTTGCAGATCCAGGACCGCATCATCAAACAGTTTCCGGAAGTCCTTACTGTGCATGGCAAGGCAGGCCGCTCTGAAACAGCCACCGATCCAGCTCCTATGGAGATGTTCGAGACAGTCGTGCAGTTGAAGCCGGAAGACGAATGGCGGCATGTTTCAAATCCCCGCTGGTATTCGGGCTGGTCTCCTGAACTGATGCAGAAACTCCTGCGGAAAATATGGCCCGATTCACGTCCGTTGACCTGGGATGAACTGATAAGTGAAATGGACAATGCCCTGCAAATCCCCGGACAGGTCAATGCCTGGACAATGCCGATCAAAGGCCGCATCGATATGCTTACCACCGGCATCCGCACACCAATAGGCATCAAGATATTCGGTCCGGATCTGGAAGGCATCAGCAAACTGGGTACACATCTCGAATCCGTGATGCGGGAGGTTCCCGGCACGCGCAGTGTTTTTGCCGAACGAACTGTAGGCGGATACTATATAGACATAATTCCAAAGCGCGCAGAAATCGCCCGTTACGGCCTGAATGTCGAAGATGTACTCATGCAGGTGGAAACCTCCATTGGTGGAATGGCTGTCGCCCGTACCATCGAGGGACGCGAGCGGTACACCATCAACGTCCGCTACAGCCGTGAGCTTCGCGACGATGTTGACAAGCTTAAGCGCGTTCTTGTCCCGGTCATGTCTGCTCCTTCGCTCCAGGACGGAGCGGAAAAAGGCGGAAGAGGAATGTCGGCCGGCGCAAGACCGGAGGCCATCCAGCAGGTGCCTCTTGGACAGCTCGTTGATATCCGTACTACCAGCGGCCCGCCTCTTATCCGCAATGAGAACGGATCCCTGACAGGATGGGTATATGTTGACATGACTGGCCGTGACATCGGCGGCTACGTCAAAGAGGCCAAAAAGATCGTATCGGAAAAAATTGAGAAGGCAGGCCTGCTGCCTACGGGATATCGTCTTGAATGGTCCGGACAATACGAGCATATGCTGCGTGTGGACGAACGTCTCAAGCTGGTGGTGCCGATCACACTGATACTGATCTTCATGCTTCTCTACATGAACTTCAAAAGCGTCGCCGAGACATTCATCATCCTGCTTTCAATTCCGTTCGCCATGACCGGCAGCATCTGGCTGCTCTGGCTGCTGGACTACAATATGAGCATTGCAGTCTGGGTCGGTATTATCGCGCTGGCCGGACTCGCCGCGCAGACAGGCACGGTAATGATCATCTATCTCGATGAGGCATTCCACGCCTACCAGAGGGCCGGACGAATGAAGACCCAGTACGATCTTTTCGAGGCCATAACTTATGGAGCGGTACAGCGTGTCCGTCCGAAGCTGATGGTAGTAGGAATGACTACGCTCGCATTGCTGCCTGCACTATGGGCGCACGGTGCCGGTGCCGAGGCAATACAACGCATCGCCGCACCTATGATTGGAGGCCTGATCACCAGCACGATCCTCACGCTTGAGATCGTACCTGCAATCTACTCTATATGGCGCGGTCGGGAAGTCGAATGGGTCAAGGGACCGAAACCTCCGCGCAAGAACTGGGAGGAGATGAGCGCCCAGTTCGTCGAGTGGGAACGTCAGGAACACAAGTCAAAATTACCCGATGAAAAGGCATAGGCATACAATCCTACTTTAGTCTTGTCATTCTAGCATATATACTTATCTGGGGTATGCACATGACTAAGGCGACCACTATCCGTTGTGATTGTATATGATTTTATCATCTGAGACTCTTAATTTTTTGGGAATACGGTTCTGGTTTCACTAGAACGGCATTTTCCATTATTCTAAAGAAAAGCTTCCCTCTGCTGGCGGATTTCTCCTGTTAGACCTAAAGGTGAATTTATTGAGATATGCCTGCAAATGTTCAACGCTTGCAGATCCTTGGTGCGTTCAGTGCAACCCGCACTGCAGGAACTGGATTATCAATCCCAAAACTAGGAAGAATATCCACATCGCTGTTTTCCCTATGACAACTACGCTCATCTGCAGGATGATAGTAAATATTTCAAAGAAAATTCGTATTTTGATTTGAAAAGCAGTTAGGGCAGCCTAACTTAGGGCTGCCATTGCGAAAAAGGAACTGTCAACTTATGGAGAATCGGAAGAATATTAAGACTAATCTGTGTGTGAGTAGGTTGAAGAATCTTGTTGCTGGAAACGAGACTGTGTCGGAGAAGCAGGAACTGCAAGAGTAAAAAAATTTGAAACGCTAGTTAGGGCGGCCTAATTAGAATTGCGTGCAATAAACAAACAGGAGAAAAACATATGAAGATGAAGGAGTTCAATGTCGGGGCGAAACTGCGGATCGCCGGATTCGCCGAATCCGGACGCCCGTATCGCCAGAAACTTCTGGCGATGGGGCTGCGCAAGGGGGCGGAGTTTGAGCTTGTCAGGAAAGCCCCTCTCGGGGATCCCATGGAAATAAAGATAGGAACATTCAATCTCAGCCTGAGGAAGGACGAGGCTGATGCTCTTGAAATTGAAGGAGTAAAACCGTGAAAAAACATACAATTGCCCTTGCCGGCAATCCGAACAGCGGTAAGACTACCCTTTTCAACGCGCTCACCGGTTCAAATCAGCGTGTCGGAAACTGGCCTGGGGTTACGGTGGAGCGCAGCGAAGGTTCATATCGGCACAAGGATTTGGAATATGAAGTGATTGACCTGCCGGGGATTTACTCGTTCTCGGCCCACTCGCTCGACGAAAAAGTGTCGCGGCTCTTCATTTTAAAGGACAAGCCTGAACTGGTGGTGAACATCATTGATGCCACAAACCTTGAGAGGAACCTCTATCTCACGACCCAGCTTATCGAGATGAGGGTTCCGGTTGTCGTGGCCCTGAACATGATGGATATCGTGGAGCAAAGGCAGATAAAAATAGAAGTGGAGCATCTGGCAAGACACCTTGATTGTCCGGTTGTGCCGATTGTCGCCAACCGGGGTGGCAGGGGAATGGGTGAACTGAAAAACGCCATAGACGAAGCCATAGCCGGCCGGCATATTTCAAAGGCGAACGTTGAATACGACGAGGTCGTTGAAAAATCAATCTCAAGGCTCGTCGAAAAAAACGCCCCGTATGCATCATCGAACAAGGTTGACGCGCGCTGGCTGGCCGTCAAGCTGCTGGAGGAAGATGAACTCGCCGGGGAGATGACGAACGGAACGCTGAAAGAATTCGCAGCGGACGAGGCCGGTCAGATCCGGCATCATACCGGGGATGACACCGACATAGTGATTGCCGACGGGAGATACGGTTTCATCCACGGGCTTTCATGCGACGTGGTCAACAGGACTGCGGAATTAAGCAAGACGCTAACCGACACGGTTGACAAGATCGTGCTGAACAGGATGCTCGGAATTCCAATCTTCATGCTGATGATGTACCTGATGTTTGTAATAACCATGAAGGTGGGCGCCCCGTTCATTGATTTCTTTGACGGACTGTGCGCCACCATTTTCGTGGACGGGATGAAGGAACTGCTGACAAGCCTGGGCTTCCCGGGGTTCCTGACCACTCTCCTTGCGGACGGCATAGGCGGAGGCGTGCGGACGGTGGCGACCTTCATTCCTCCCATCGGCTTGATCTTCATATGTCTTTCTGCGCTGGAGGATTCCGGATACATGGCGAGGGCGGCGTTCGTGATGGACCGACTCCTGCGGAGCATCGGCCTTCCGGGCAAGGCGTTTATCCCCATGCTTGTCGGTCTCGGCTGCAACGTTCCAGGCATCATGGCGACCAGGACATTGGAAAACAACCGCGACCGCATGCTCTCAGTGCTGATAAATCCGTTGATTTCATGTGGCGCCAGGCTTCCGGTTTATGCGCTTTTCATAGCGGCATTCTTCAGGGAGAACGGGGCGCTGGTGCTCTTCAGCATTTATTTCACTGGCATTGCGCTGGCAATACTGAGCGGCCTGCTTTTCAGCAAGACAATCCTTAAAGGTGAGATGTCCACATTCGTCATGGAACTGCCTCCATATCACATTCCCACCGTGAACGGAGTGCTGTATCATGCATGGAACAGGCTGAAGGGGTTCATGCTGCGCGCCGGCAGGGTCATTATCATAGTCGTCATAGCGATAAGTTTCTTAAATTCCCTTGCTCCCGATGGGTCATTCGGACATGAGGATTCCGGTGGCTCGCTGCTCAGCCTTATTGGCAAGAAAATCACTCCTGTTTTTTATCCGATGGGAATGACGGATGACAACTGGCCGGCGGCGGTCGGACTTTTCACGGGAATATTCGCGAAGGAGGCTGTGGTCGGCACATTGAACTCATTGTATTCTGAAATGGACAGGGGGTCGGAGGCGCTTGGCCGAGACAGGGAGAAGTTTGATTTTGCAGGCGGCATTAAGAAGGCGTTCCAATCCATTCCCGAAGGCTTCTCAGGTTTCTTTGGCAGTCTGAAAGACCCAGTGGGTTTTGGCGATGTGGTGAAGGCCGGGGAGAATCTTGACACGGCTGTGGAAAGCCTAAAAGTAGACAAGAGCACCTTCACCGCGATGCAGAAGCGTTTCCCGAACAGGAGTGCAGTGATGGCATATCTGCTCTTTGTCCTCATCTATGCTCCGTGTGCAGCGGCTATCTCGGCGATTTACCGCGAGACCAATCTCAAATGGACGCTTTTTTCAGTCTGCTATCTCACCGGCCTTGCATGGATCGTCTCCACGTTGTTCTATCAGTTCAGTCGCTTGTCCGTGGCGCCGGCATCGGCTTTTGCATGGATTGCAGCATGTGCGGTACTTCTGGCAGGAATCGTTCTGACCCTATGCCTTTCAAGCAGAAAATGTACAACATGAAAGGAGGTAGTGTATGAATATTTTTCAAAAACTGACAGGATACGGATGCGAGGGGGATGCGGATTCAGCGTCCATTGTTCCATGCCGCCATCGGAAAAAAGAACATGTGGCAAAGCCGCTCGCAACCTGTTTTGAGGGGGAAGTGGGGCTGATATGCGGCAATGATGATTTGAAGACGCTGGAAATGGGCCTCTGCAACGGATGTGTCGTAGAGATTGTCCACAACGTTTCTGGAGGCCTGAACCTGATCGTAAAAATATACGGACAGCGTTATGTGATACCAAGGGAGACAGCTCAAAACATAAGGGTGAAAACATGCTGCGCGAAATGAGGAATTACATCAGGGACAACAGGGAGGTTGCAGTCAAAGACGTCGCTATCCGCTTCAGGGCCGACAAGTCGCTCATCGAGGCGCTTGCCAAGGAACTCGAAGACAAGGGGTTTGTCGAAGTTCGCAGACCGGGAACGTGCTCCGGATGTTCCGGCTCGTGCGAATGCTCCTCCGCGGACAACGGTGTCATGCTGAAATGGAAGGACAGGTAGTCTTTTGCAGAAGGAGTTGTCCATCTAATTAAGTAACATTGATATTACATGAAGGGAAAACCGATTGATGCATGTTAAAAATCATCAGAATGTCAACGAACGGAGGAAAGCCGGGAACGGGAGCGCCGTGGAAGTGACCTTTTCAATTTCCGGGATGTCGTGCGGGAACTGCGCGGCGGGTCTGGAAAAGGAGATTCAGGCTCTGGAGGGGGTGCAATCGGCAAGTGCAAGCCATGTGCTCTCCCATGCCGTGATAAGATACGATCCCGCGGTCATCGGAGCCGACGCCATCGGGAAAAGGATAAGAAGGCTGGGCTATGAGGCCTCGGAGAGGCGGGATGACGGTGCGGGGGATGAAAGCGGAGAGGTGAAGCGTTCGGAGATTCTTTTTGTGGTCGGCGTCGGGGGGCTGCTTGTTGCGGCGTGGATGATGCGTTTCCTATCGTCAATCCCCGCCTGGCTTCCAGATGCGATCTCTGGATTTGCGGCGCTTGTCGGCGGCTACCCCATCGCATCTAAGGCGGTGCGCTCGGCGCTGCGTCTGCAGTTGAACGTTGACGCACTGGTGGTCATTGCGGCCTCAGCGGCGTTTGTCATAGGCAACTATCTCGAGGCAGGCGTGGTCATCTTCATACTTCTTCTCGGCGAACTCCTTGAGAGAATCACTGTTTCCAGGACCAGCAGCGCCATCCGGGGTTTGGGAACCCTGTTGCCGGACAAGGTCAATGTAAAAAGGGATGGGGATGAGATTGAAGTTGCGTGTTCGGAAATAGCGATCGGCGACGTGATAATCGTCCGCTCCGGCGAACGCATTGCGGTGGACGGGATCGTTTTGTCGGGAACTGCAACGGTTGATCAGTCTCCGGTCACCGGAGAATCCATGCCCGTTGAAAAAAACTGTGGAGACGAGGTCTATTCGGGGACGCTCAGCCAGCTTGGCGCAATCGAAATAAGGGCCACCAAGGTTGGAAGGGACAGCACTGTGGCGAAGATCAGGACGATGATTGTCGAGGCGCAGGAAAACAAGGCCGAAGTGCAGCGCCTCGTGGACCGTTTCGCGGCGTATTTCGTGCCGGCAATGCTCGTTATTGCAGCTGTTGCCTATGCGGTCACGGGTGACATCCAGCGCGCCATCACAATCCTCATCGTGGCTTGTCCGTGCGCCTTTGTCCTAGGGACGCCAACAGCCATGATCGCGGCAATCGGAGCCGCCGCGCGGAAAGGGGTCGTGATACGCGGAGGGGATGTCCTCGAGACGCTTGGAAGGATTGATGGAGTCGTGTTCGACAAGACGGGAACTCTCACCAGAGGAGTGCCGCGCGTCATGGACATCAGGACGGTATGCGGACATTCTGAAAAGGAAGTCCTCAAGTTTGCGGCTGTGGCTGAAAAGCTTTCCGAACATCCGCTCGGACGCGCTATACTGGAAAAGGCCGGAGAATGGGAGCTTGTCATCGCGACTCCGGACAAATTCTGCGTGAAGCGAGGACACGGCATCGAAGTAAGCCATGACGGACTGAGGATTGTGCTTGGGAACCGGGACCTGCTCGCGGACAACGGGATTGCGCTTCCCGCCGATGCGGAGAGCTACATGCAGGAGCGCGAATTGCGCGGGGAAACCATCCTTATCCTTGCGCACGACAAGGAAGTATGTGGCCTCATCAGTCTGGCCGACCCTGTTAGAAAAGAGGCGCCGGAAAGCATAAGAGCCCTTAAGGAATGTGGAGTGAACCGGATTATCGCAATGTACACAGGGGACAACAATCGGACAGCTTTGTCCATTGCAGGCGACCTCGGGATCGAG
Source organism: Victivallales bacterium (assembly GCA_049297395.1). Lineage (GTDB taxonomy): Bacteria > Verrucomicrobiota > Lentisphaeria > Victivallales > GWF2-50-93 > GWF2-50-93. Next base: position 12,111 of record JBAQUG010000591.1, read on the forward strand.
GAGGTTGCGGCCGGGCTTCTTCCGGAAGACAAGGTCAGCCGGATAAAGGCTCTGAAGGACAAGGGGTATTCCATAGCCATGGTGGGGGACGGGATCAATGATGCGCCCGCACTGGCGACTGCAGACGTAGGAATAGCAATGGGCGTCGTCGGAAGTGACATAACGATGCAGGCTGCCAGCGTCATTCTTTTGAACGACAACCTTTCCCAGGTTCCTTCGGTGATCGCCCTCGGACGCAAGACGCTGGGCGTGGTCCGGCAGAATCTGGCCTTCGCCCTGTTGTTCAATGCGACGATGATATTCCTGGCGTCTGGCGGTTTTATCTGCATGGTGGTCGGCGCGATATGTCATCAGGCCAGCTCACTTTTCGTAATACTCAACTCAATGCGGCTCCTCCGGGCGATGAAAGGGGAAATCAGGGGTAAACGTTGAAGATGCGCTTGTCGCATCCGGAGTTTTGCAATTTCGAGCAATAGAGAAAGGAAATTCAAATGAGAAAATATTTATTGATGCCTGTGGAGGCAATCGCCGCCGGTTCAACCTGCTGTTCTGAACATCTCACCAATAGAATGTTTTGGGAAGACTGTTTTTTTGCAGATGCAGTTAGGCGCGCCTAAGTTTTTCATGTGTCAATCATGATGTCATAAAAACAAATACAAGGAATTTGGAAATGAAAAGCATGAGAGTAAAAAGAAAATTGTTCACAATCGTGGAGCTTCTGGTCGTTATTGCAATAATCGGAATTCTTGCATCAATGATCCTTGCGGCTTTGAGTGCTGCAAAAGAAAAGGCAAAATCAATAACCTGTAAAAATAACCTCAAACAGATCGGACTTGGAATGAACCTATACATTAATGACTATAATGGAACTTATCCTACGGTAAGATGGGGAACATCACCGAAGGTGAGGTGGCAGAACAGCATAGGTTCTAACATAGGAGGTTCGGTGCTTGATCCATCGCAGGAGAGTGATGCAACGGGAACAAATGTAATCACTAATAATATCTTTAAATGTCCGTCCACGGAAAAATCAAAATACCAGTTGGATCCCACGTCGGGACCGCTGCTGGGGAAAAAAAGAGAGGATTATCTGAGAACCGGCTCCTATGGATACAACTGGGCGACATTCGGCCCCTTCCATCTTGACAATACGGTAATCAGAAAATATCCTGTCAATGTGAAGCAAATACCTCATCCTGCCTCAACTATACTTGTCGCAGATTCATTCGGTGTCTATAATAAATCAGAAAACAGACCCCATGCCTATACTATTGATGCGCCTGTTCAACTTAATGGAAGATGGGGAACGGCAGGGGGACAGACTCCGGCGGATCCGAGACATGGAAAATTCTTCAACAGCACGCATGGAGACGGACATGTTGAAGAATACACAATGCTTTCTGCGGGTTATGATGCCAATGATCCTGAGAATGTCTCGGGAGGAGGCAATCCATTATTGTGGAATGGGTATGCCGACAGTTCAATCACTGTTTTTACACCCTGATATAAAAAGGAGAATTCGCTATGGAAATGTATGAATCTGTAATAAATATGAGAGAAGCAATAAAAAATGCCGCGATAGACCATTGCAGAAGGAAAGCTGCTCTGCGGAAAAAAGGCCGTGATTTTAATTTGATCAAAAAGATTCCGGCAGTGCTCGCAGTTTTTATTTTCACCGGCTACATGTCTTGCAAAATTTATAATGCCACCCAAAATTATTATAATCAGAAATTTGATTTTAGCAACAAGAAATCAGCTGAAACAATTTTCGGTCTAAAAATCGCGGAAACCGCAATTGCTGAAAATAATGGCGGTCATGAAACAATTGTAATGCCCCTCTTCAGTCAAAATAATCCGCTGTTCTTGGAAAGAATAAACGCACTGTCAGGGAAACTGAAAAGCAAAGGTCAAGACGTGAACATCTATTGGGCGGCAAACGAAGGAGAATATAATTCTGAGGACGAATATAGCCCGTTCATCGACAGGGTTCTTTCACTTTATCCCACGTCAAATACCCTCATAATTGTATCTGCCGGAGATGTCTCGAATGCAAAAATAACAGATAAACTTAAGAATTTTATCAGTGGGGGCGGTCTATTCGTCATGGCAGGTGAGGTGAACAGCAAATCATCTCTGATGAATATAGCGAGGAATGGCCAAGCCGTTGTTGTTTCCGGACTGCATATATACAATGAAACAAGGAAGGCGAGATGAAGAAAAAACACTCTGTCTTTTAGGAAAGCTTTCCTTCTTATTGCAATCATAGTCGCCTTTTTCTTCATTGCGTCATGGAGAGTAGTCGGACTTATTTATTCAGGTAAGACTTCACAGCAGAGGAAGGAAAAGGCAATAGGACAAAAGCCAACTGATGTCGTCAATAAGAAGATTGCGCCCGGAGGGAGGTGACAGTCGTATGCGGGTGCTTTGGTCTTTGATTTCTTCTTGCTCATCAGTAACACTCCAATCAATAGTTTATTGGAAAACCATATTTGAAGTGTTACCAGATTCAGATACCTTAATCTATATCATTATCTGGTTGGTAAGACAATCATATCTGACGTGTCCGAGGAAATTTTCAAGCTTCACCTGTCTTGAGGAATGAATGCTGTCCAGAATCTCCTTTTTCTTTTTTCCCGCCTCTTTATAGAGACGAATGTAGGTGGCGGATCCCCGCCCGCCATCTTGAATGGGAGAATGGTGACCACCGGAAAGCATGTCTACTTTGATGGATTATGAGTACCACTGGAAGCGCTGTTGACAAGTCATTCCGTGGTAACGCGCGAGCCTACCACGGCTTGATATATTGAGGAAAGAGCTTCATTGTTCCTTAAACGCAGCTTCCATTGCCATCGACAGTTCTCCGATGGCGAAAGGTTTCTGCAGGAATCCTTTCATCCCGGCATCGATGAGGGCCTGCGCTTCGCCGTCAATGCTGAATCCGGAAATCAGCAGAGACCTGATATCCCCGTTGATGGACTTCATTTCAATAAATGCGTCTTTACCGTTCATCACAGGCATCAGCATGTCAAGGATGACAAGGTCTGTCTCCTTCCAGTGGCTCCGGTAATATTCGACCGCCTCCATCCCGTCTTTGCACAAGATTACGTCATGGCCGAGAGAACGCAGGAATGAGGAGACAATATTGCGGACGGACTCGTCGTCGTCAGCCAGGAGTACCCTTAATTTCTTCCCGGTCGGGACAGAGGTGCTTTCCGCGGCATTCACTGAATCCGTCTTTTCTTCAAGAAGAGGGAGGAACAGGCGGCACACCGTGCCTTCGCCGAGACGTCCGCTCACATTGATGAATCCATTATGGCTCCTGACTGTCCCATAAACCGATGCGAGCCCCATCCCGGTTCCCTTGCCCATGGGCTTTGTGGTGAAGAACGGCTCGAACAGATGAAGCATCGTCTCATCATCCATCCCTATCCCGTCGTCGCAGACGCATATTTCCAGATAGCGTCCTCCTGCCTCCAATCCTTCCTCCTCACCGCAGGGGACATCCTCGCTGCGGACGATTTCGGTGGTAAAGACAATCTCCCCGCCGCTGGGAAGGGCGTCGCGTGCATTTATGGCAAGGTTGAGCAGTGCGTTCTGGAGCTGGGTCGGATCGCCTTTGACAACTGGAGTATCCGCCTTGAGCTCCCTCCTGATTGCGATCCTCTTGTCGATGCTGTGCTCAAGGATGGCGATTATTTCCTCAATGAGCTTATGGATGTCGACCGGCACGGTGAGATATTTGCCCTTCCGCGAGAACGCCAGCAGCTTGCTCGTCAGGTCGGCAGCCCTTCTCGAAGCGCGGCGGATATGATCGACCTCGCTTTTCAGATCGGCGTCGTCCAGCCGATTGTACAATAATTCCGCACAGCCCATTATGCCCATCAGCTGGTTATTGAAGTCGTGGGCTATTCCGCCGGCAAGCTGGCCTACGGTCTCCATCTTCTGCGCCTGTCGGATTTGGGACTCGATTTTCTCACGCTCATCATCCGCCAGCCTGTCCTTTGTAATATCGCAGATAATTTTTACCAGTCCGGCAATATTGCCGCTTTCATCCAGAAGAGGATCCACGGTGGTCCTGAGCCATCTCTCCCCGGACTTGAAAACAGCGCTCGCCCTCTTCTTTGTTCTCCTCACGACGACTGTCGGACACTCCGGAATGGGTTCCGAGGTCCCATGGACGACTTCCCAGCAGTGTCTGCCTATTATTTCGTCCGGGTTCGTCCTGTTGAACATCTTAAGGCTGGCTTTGTTGCAGAGCAGGATCCTGTAGTCGGGGGCGAGCAGGAAAATAGCGTCTTCAATGGCGTCAAACATGTGCTGCCACTCCTGCGTTGACCCTACCCCCCCCCCAGAATGGAGTCGCAACTTGCTCTGTATCAACGTGTTGCGCTTGCGGTTCTTCGATCATGTTCATGCCCCTGGATATATATTGGTTTCCCGGATTGCAAAAGAACTCCTGAGATTAAGGGCTCCACGAGCAACTCATCCCAGATGTACGATAAAACTACATTGCAGCCGTTTAAAATCAAGAAATATTTAAATATTCAATCTTCACGGCTGCGGAAAACAGTCAAGGCC
>JBAQUG010000592.1:0-17224 GCA_049297395.1 Victivallales bacterium
CTGCCAAGGAGTCCCAATGCTGTAATCACGATAATGATCTGCAGCATCCATGCCTGGGGTGTTTTCCCTATGATGAGCCCGCACACGAAACAGAACAATGCGGCAAATGTCTGCCAGCTGAACCGCATCACCCCGAAGAATTCGCTGCGGTCTTCCTTCAACAGAAAACCGTCCATGAGCGGAAACCAGGCCGCCACATACGCCGTCATGCACATCGAGAACATGATTATGGAAAGCAGCATCACCGGTTTTCCCCATTCCCCAAACCAGGGAGATATGGCAAGAAGCATAATCATGACTGCGCCAACCGCAGTAAAAATCATGATCGCCTTTCCATATCCAATCTTGACTGAAAGATATGCCGCAGGTATGAGCAGGAGGCAGCTGGCTATACCCTGGGTCGAAGTCGTGACCATTGACAGCATGTCTCCGGCGCCGAGGATTGTCGCAAAAAGAATGATGATAGCGCTGTCCTGGATCATTACAGAGGACAGCGACCCCCAACAGGCGGACTTGATCGCATCGTGTTTAGCGCTCAGCCGTTGAGATGCCGTCAGATTTTCCGCAGCTTCCATTGTTTCTGATTGTCCCTTATCCTTGCACATGAAGCAAATCATTAATATTGCATCACATATCTTGATATCAAACACACAAGAATCAGGTTTCCTTGATTCGAAATATTCCATCCAAGGTCTATTGTATCCAATGAATAAATCACAAGATCACAAAATCATATTCGCCGGTGCCGGTCCCGGGGCGCCTGACCTGATCACCATGAGGTGCAAAAAGGCTATTGAAGAAGCCAACCTGATAATCTATGCCGGCTCCCTTGTGAATCCGGAAGTCCTTGTCCACGCAGGTAAAAGCTGCAAAATCCTGGACAGCGCAGAGATGTCGCTTGAAGACATAATCCGCGAAATTCGCAAAGTCCATGGCAAAGGTGGCAAAGTCCTGAGACTTCATACCGGCGATCCTGCAATCTACGGGGCAATCGCGGAACAGATGACTGAACTGGACAAGCTGAAAATCCACTACGAGGTGATTCCGGGCGTTAGTTCGGTTTTCGCATCGGCTGCCGCTCTTAAAACGGAACTCACGGCACCGGGAGTATCGCAGACAGTCATTCTTACACGCCAGTCGGGAAGGACTCCGGTTCCACACGGACAGGAAATTGCGAATCTCGCAAAACACGGCGCGACAATGGCGATATTCCTGTCATCCGGAGATGTCAAAAACCTCACAGAAGAACTCATCCGCGGCGGATACCCCCCCGAAACGCCGGCATCAGTAGTTTACAGGGCTTCGTGGAAGGAAGAGAAAATCACTCGTGGAACACTGGACGGCATTGACGACAAGCTGAAGGAATCTGGATTTATCGGACGCCAGGCAATGATAATTGTAGGCAATGTCCTCGACAAGGCAAAATGCGGTAAATCGCTCCTGTATGATGCTGGATTCACGCATGGATACAGGAAGGCCGTAAAAGAAAGAACCGGAGAATCGGAGAAACGGAGAATCGGTGATTTCAGAGGAAGGATTGCTGTTTACGCAATAACGGCAGAGGGAGCTAAAACCGCGAGGAAACTTTCTGTCTCAATTAGCAATTCAAGAGTTTTCTTGCCTCTCAGGCAAAAAAACAAGTTTAATAAAAGTTCCGGTACGGAATTTTTCAAGGAGGGCGAGTTCTACGAAACACTCCGCCGGAACTGGAATAAATACGAGGGGCACATATTCATAATGGCAACCGGGATTGTAGTGCGGAAGATCTCGAAACTTGTCGGAAGCAAGACCACGGATCCTGCGGTAGTCGTATGCGATCAGAAAGGCAATTATGCGATAAGCCTTCTGAGCGGGCATATCGGCGGCGCCAACAGGCTTGCGAAGTTCGCAGCTGAAGTCCTCGGCGGACAGGCCGTGGTGACAACTGCAACCGATGTCCAGAACCTCATGGCATTCGACGAGATGGCTGTGATCGAAGGCTGGAAGGTCGTGAATCCGGAAAAGATAAAAGTTCTTAACTCGATGCTGCTCGAGGGGAAGAGTATCGGGCTGCTGATACCAAAAAATATTTTCAAAAAATATTATTCATCCAAGAAGAATCTGTTCCATATTCCGAAACCAGATAAAATTACATCTGGCAATTTCGACGGAATAGTTGCACTAGGCAAACATAATAAAGCAGGCAAGGTTCCTGTTTTGGTTCTTAAATAATGTAACACAGGCATCTTGCCTGTGAAAGTTTTCTATTATGGACACTATCATTTCCCAAATCAAAGCTCCCACCGATGACAATCTCTCTTTCCTTGTACCCTTTGATTTTGCAAATGCTCTTGATATATCAGAAAGGAATCTCCCCCATTGGCAACAGGAAAAGGTCACATATTTCATAACATTCCGCCTTGCCGATTCATTGCCGCAAGAAAAACTGAAACAGCTTAAAGCTGAGCAGGAAAACTGGCTAAGGCATCATAATGAACCTTATTCGAATGAAGAAATCGTGGAATACAACATTCTGTTCAATGAAAAAATCCAAAGCTGGCTGGATGCAGGGCATGGCTCCTGCATATTAAAGGACAGCTTGGTTTCAAAAATTGTTGAAGATGCGTTGATTTATTTTAATGGCACAAGATATCTCCTACATGAGTGGGTCGTCATGCCGAACCACTTGCATATACTGCTAACACCAATAAATGACTTTTCACTTGTCAAGATAATGCACTCCCTTAAATCCTATACTGCCAATAAAATCAACAAATCCGTTGGCAGAAGCGGAAAGCTATGGAAAGACGAGTCTTATGATCATATTGTAAGAAACCTGAAACAATTTAATGCTATCAGTAAGTATATAATAATGAATCCGGTTAAAGCTAGGCCCAAAACAGGATTCAGAAGCAGCTCAAAAGAAGAGGGCAACGAAATACAAAGACACAGGCAAGATGCCTGTGCTACATTATTAAGAAAATGAAAACAAAAACATATATAGTCGGTTTAGGTTGCAGGCGGGGTACTACCTTCGAGGAAATCTCAAAGGCGCTTACAAGTGCCATGGGAAAGAAAAAAATTGCGACTATCGCAACCTGCACGCTCAAGTCGGATGAAAAAGGGCTGCTTGAATATGCCGAAGCAAAAGGCATTAAACTTATCTTCTTCACGCCGGAGGAACTTTCCAGGATAGATGTCCCCTCCCCTTCGGAAAAAGTCAAGAAACACATCGACTCATACAGCGTCTGCGAAGCTGCGGCGATCTCTGCAGGAGGCAAGATAATCTCCCAAAAAACTGTTTATGACGGAAAAATAACCGTCGCTGTTGCAGAACCTGCCAGGACCAAGGGAACTCTCGCGGCAATTGGAATAGGCTCTGGTGCAGCCGGACAAATAACTGAAGACGCAAAATCAGCAATACTCAGTTCCGACACCGTAGCAGGTTATGGCAGATATCTTGAACAGATACCGTCTCTGATCAGAGGAAAAAAGAAGATCGCCACCGGAATGACACACGAGGTGGAAAGATGCCGCCTGGCACTCGACGAGGCTGCAGCAGGAAAGAATGTTTCGATAGTATGTTCCGGGGACGCGGGAATATATGGGATGACAGGCCTTATTCTCGAGCTTGCCGAACAGGATAAATACAAAGGCATAAGAATTGAGACCGTTCCCGGAATAACCGCCGCCATTTCTGCGGCATCCGCTCTTGGCGCACCGCTCATGAACGATTTTGCCTTGATAAGCCTTTCCGATCTCCTGACACCCAAAAAGACCATAATTAACAGGCTACGCCTGCTTGCCGAATCCGACATGGTCTGCGCAATCTACAATCCAAGAAGCCATAGCAGGAAATATTTGCTTGCTTACGCAATCAAATATATGAAGAAGGCTAGAGGTGGAGATACGAAATTTGGAATTGTGAAGAATGCCGGCAGAGCCAACGAACTCACGGTCTGCGGGACACTTGATCATTTCCCCGAAGAATTCATAGACATGTCAACGCTTGTGATCATCGGAAATTCAAAAACTGTCCTCCGCAACGGGAAACTGTATACGCTCAGGGGATATAAAATTTATGGAACATAAATTTTATGCATTCTGCATAGCCGGGACTAATTCCGGGGTCGGCAAGACCACAATCACACTCGGACTTCTGAGGGCGTTGAAGAGGCGTGGACTGAAGGTTGCGCCGTTCAAGTGCGGGCCGGACTATATCGATACTGCATTCCATAAGGCCGCCTGCGGTTCTCCATCCCGGAATCTAGACACTTGGATGGCCCCGACGGACAAAGTCCGTTACACCTTCTCAAAAGGAATCAGCAATGCCGACTGCGCCGTGGTAGAAGGCGTAATGGGGATGTTTGATGGTGCAAAAGCTGGCAAGATCGAAGGGAGCACTGCGGATGTCGCATTAAAGCTTAACGTTCCTGTTATACTCGCGGTAAATGCACGCGGAATGGCAGGAAGCATTGCACCTATTGTCAAAGGGTACACGGAGTTCAATAAGAAAATTATGATAATCGGGGTAATCGCGAACAACGTATCATCAGACCGGCACGCTTCGATCCTGAGAGAATCTCTGAAATCTTCAAAACTCCCTCCCCTGCTCGGATGGATACCTCGGGATGAAACACTGAAGCTTCCAGAGCGCCATCTCGGGCTTGTCCCGGCCTTCGAAAACAGGAAGACACAGAAATGGTTCGACAGGCTTGCGGACATATGCGAGAAGAATTTGGATATTGAGAAGATATTAAAGGCATCAGGCGTCAGGTGTCAGGTGTCAGGTGTCAATTCCAATAAAAAGAGGGATATTTCCTGTTCTTCCAGAGCGCCGATTCACCGATTCGCCGATTCGCCCGCTCGTTCATCAAGAATAGGAATCGCCTACGATGACGCTTTCAATTTCTACTATGAGGACAATTTCGATGTATTGAAAGATGCCGGCTATGAACTTCTTTTTTTCTCGCCGCTCAAGGACAAGGTTCTTCCAAAGGGGATTTCGGCGCTCTACATAGGCGGAGGATTTCCGGAAGTGTTTGCGAAGAGGCTTTCTGCAAACAAATCAATGCTGAAGTCTGTTGCGGATTTCGCAAAGTCGGGAGGACACGTAATTGCCGAATGCGGCGGGTTCATGTATTTGTCTAGAAATATTTTTTGCGGACGCAAAAAATATAACATGACAGGAGTTATTCCGTACTCAATAAAGATGGAAGGCAAATTGCATTCTTTGGGCTACAGGGAGATAAAACTTGCCTCGGATTCTTACCTCGGGAAAAAGGGAACGATATTGCGGGGACATGAATTCCATTGGTCTTCTGCAAAAGCACTGTCGAAAAACATTGAACCTGCATTCATGGCAAGAGGGACGAGGGACAGGAAATGGATTCCGGCAGGGATAAAGATTAGAAATGTCGTAGCGAGCTACATGCATATGCACTTCTTGTCGAATCCTGCCCGACTGACACTTATCTAATTGCCATTTAAAATTTTCCATAGACTGGCACTGCTTCCTATACAGCAGCTCGAACAGTGGCCGAACGTCATTGCTCATCTGCGTTATCGTCGCCATTCAGTGGGGACTGGAGTTTGCAGCACCCCGAACAATCTTGTAGATGGTTAAAAGAACGAATGCCGTGATTGCATACAGTACAAGGCTCGCATATCCTCCGGGAAGAAATCAGCCAATATCACAAGAGCTCCGACGGTCAAGCCGAGGGGATTTCCGATTTCCTCGTCAATCTCAGCAATTTTGTAAAATCCTACGATTATGCATATTGCAATCGCGAAGTGCGTATAGGGCATAAATCTTATTTCCCAAAGGTTTGAAATTATCCATACCGTCAACCTGCTTCTATTTTGGGATAAGAAGCGCTCCGCAGTCAGAGGGAAGTTTTCATTTTCCAGCGGGAACAGTCAGCACTGTCATATTGTCGCTCACCGTTATGGCAATCTCCTTCAGATCCGGCATGATCGCATTTTCCTTGTCGGTGATCTTCTTCGACAGCTTCTCCACGCAGAGACGGCTTGTTTTCACGGCGCCTATCTTTTCATCCGTCGGCAGTGAGACTTCAACCTTGAAATCAAATTCGAACTCGTCGCCCTTCCTTGCAGTCATGCCGGCATTGAAGCTCCAGCACTCATATCCGGACACTTCCTTCTTTTCCACGAGCTTCACCATGCCGTCTACGGTGAGTTCATCAACCTTCAATTTACGTTTTTCAAATTCATGCTGAAGGGGCTTGACAGGTGTCTTCCATGAATCCCCCACCTTGACTTCCTTGTCAGTTCCGATGAAGTCAGACAGGTTCTCCTTGCCGGATTTCCTGAATACCAGGGACAGCAGGAGCTTCTCCTCCCTGGTGATTTCCGCGCTGCCGTCCCTGATGCGGAATTCGCATGGTTTGCTTTCAAGGTTGATGTCCAGGACTTTGTTCTCGGAGGCGAACTTGACCTCCTGTCCGTTTATGTCGCCCTTGACCTTCTCAACCTTGAACTCGATTGCGGCTGGGCGTCCGAATTCCGTCACAGCCTGAATTGTCATGACACCTGAAATCTTGATTTTGTTGCAGAGGTTCTTTTCCGACTTTTTCCCGCCTTCCGTCGTCATCAGCGTAGCGGATTTGGCTTCTGCCTCAACTTCGCAGGAAAGTACGCTGCCTGGAACGGAAGGCCTGAAGAATTTTATCTTCTGCGGCGCATCCCCGGCAGACAATTTTGGCATAAAAACAGATGCCAAAATTATAAATGGCAGAATAGAGTTGAAGCGAATTGTTTTTTTCAGCGATGCCTTTTTCACAGGTATTCTCTTTTCGTGTGTTTAGTGTATTTCGTGGTTTATACTTTCGAGGTATTCCTTCAGCCTGCCAAGCGCATTCGCACGGTGGCTGATTTTGTCCTTGATCTCAGATCCAAGCTCGGCGAACGACTTGTCATATCCGTCTGGAATGAAAATAGGGTCATAGCCGAATCCACCGGCACCTCTGGGCTCAAAACTTATCCTGCCATAAACCTCGCCACGGAATGTCGCAATGACTTTCCCCGGTTCGGCAAGAGCGATTACGCATACGAATCGGGCGGAACGGTCTGAATAGTCGCCAGTCGTCGGTCGCCAGCCTGCCACGGCGGAGTTTCCCGACGAAGACGGGTCGTCGGTCGTCAGTCGTCGGTCGTCAGTCGATACATTGCCGATTGCCGTTTGCCGTTTCTCCGGTTCGCCGTTTCTCCGGCTCGCTTCTGTCTTCCCACCCTGACACTCTGACACTCTGACACTTTGACACCTCTCCCCCAACTCCTTCAGCACCCGTTCAATCCTCTTCTCATTGGTCTCAGCGTATCTCGCGGAATAAATACCTGGTGCATTTCCTAGAGCCCTGATTTCAAGGCCTGAGTCATCGGCTATGACAGACATTCCTGCGAGTTCCGCAAAGCCGAGGGCCTTTATTCCGGCATTCTCCTCGAAAGTCGAACCATCCTCGGGGATGTCAGGGATCTCCCTTTCAAGTTCATCTGGAGAGATGAGCTGGAATCCCGCGCCGGCAAGAATGCTCCTGAACTCCCCGATCTTATGCTTGTTGTTTGTGGCGGCAAGTATTTTCAAAGCGCTTCCCCTACTTCTTCAACAATCGCACCGGCTCCTTCCAACGCATCCTCAGTCACGGCAAAAGGCAGGCTGAGAAGCCCGCATCCCGCGCAGAGCGCCACGATCCCGGCGACGATCAAGAGTATTTTCATACAATAGAAACTGAGATCCATCATAATTTTAAGTGTCATGCATACCATCTGTTCTGTTAATTTTTCCAAGCGCTGCCCATTGCACGCGTACCATCGATAATATCTCTTTTAAACCACTTGTTTTCAATGCAGGAGGGAGAAAAAGGCTGAATACGGGAAAAGTTCAAAGCCGAGGATTAAAAGTTATATGCCGGGAGGTATTGCCAGTTGTTGCCACCTCCACATGTCCACCAGCCAGACGCTTTGAGCCAGGTGAGATGGCCGTCTCCAAGAAGAAGGTTTCCTCCATTGGCCGGCCACGGGATTCCGTTAGGATGTATCCGGAAATAGCTAGTCGAGCCATTGTCAACCATCAGGTCGGAGCCCAGGGCTATCCGCGACGGTGAAATTGATGGGTTCGACGCTCGTCTGCCCGGTCCGTAGATACAGCCGTTCGGCGACCACCACAATGTGCCCAGGCTGAGAAAATCCATGTTCGTCCAACCATCGCCCTGGACGTTCCAAGGATTCCCAATGTACGTGTAGCCAGCGTATCCATTATCCCAAAGAGTGCTTTCCGGATTGGTCCTATATGCGTTGTTCCAGGTCGCCGATGCCGACGAGTTTCCCACCAGGGATGGACAAAAGAAGATTTTAGCCGATCCGGAATAGGTGGAGCAGTCAGCCTGGCCTGTAATTGCGGGGTATTTGAGAAAGCCCAGTCCATTGACTTGACGGATGGCATTACCCACGGTGTTCCCGCCAAACCAGTTGGGGTTTTGGTTACTCGGGGGGAACCAGTCATTGAAATCCGATGCATAGGAAAAACAGAGGTATCCCAACTGCTTGAGGTTGGAAGCGCAGGCCGACCTCCGTGCCGTCTCCTTGGCCGTACCAAGCGCTGGAAGCAGCAGTGCCGCGAGAATTGCGATGATCGCAATTACGACCAGGAGTTCTATCAGAGTGAATTTCCGATTCATGGCCTCTGCTCCATCTTGTTATCGCATTGCCTTCATTCTATGATAACATTATATCACTTTCCCCGTCATTTGTCAAGACTTCAGCCCGTGCCTATTGTGACTATGGAGGCTTTACCGGATCATCTTTCCATAGGAACCAGCCACAGGGCCGTCAAGGCAGGAACTGCAATTCCACCGGCGTTGAAAGTCTTCCCGCTGATGAGATCCCGGTATCCCCCGGCAGATTGAGGCAGCAGACAACTCACTTCTTCAGAAGACATGTTATGTATCGCGAAAAGCTCCTCCATTCCATCCCCGGTCCATCTGCGCAGGCATAGCAGCTTCGGACTCAGCTTCATGACTTCCTGCGGAGAACCGGGATGGAACGCCCGGCATTTAGATCGGATTTTCAGGAGGCGCTTATACTCATCTGCGACTTTCGCACGGATGGACTTCTTGTTCCTCAGTTCCGTCTCCAGTCCTTCGACATTGAGGATTTCGCGGTTTATAGTCCTCGCACGCCCTGTCTGCTTCACTCCCTCAGTCCAGTTGCGCGAACCAAGAAGACTGTGTATGTATATCCCCGGAATGCCTATGAACGACATCGGAACGGTCTGCGAAAGCATGAACCGCCTTATCTGCAGCTCCAGGCTTTCATCCGCACCCGGATCGTTTATCGCATCAAAATAATTTATGTTGAGTTCATACGGGCTGATCGACCCGTCGGAATTCCGCTTCCCGGTGATGTCCCCTCCATGCCTCCGCGCAAGCTCGCATAATTCCACTCTCTCGTCCGCTGTCAGAATCCCCTCGGTCGGCCTGACACCTATCCCGTCATGCGTCGCCGTGATGTTGAGGAAGGTCGTCCGGTCAGAAACCTTTTTCACTCCTGCGGCCCAGTCGGAGAGGACAGTCGCATCCTGTTTGCATATCGACCAGAGTATCAGCGGAGCCAGGGTGAAATTATATATGATCTGAGCTTCGTCCCCGGCATTCCCAAAATAAACTATGTTCTCATGGTGCGGGACATTTGTCTCCGTCAGCAGGATCACGTGCGGCGCCGCAACGTCGAGAACATCCCTGAACAGCCTGATGAGCTCGTGCGTCTCCGGAAGATGCGCGCAGCTCGTACCGAGCTTCTTCCACATGTACGGGATGGCATCAAGACGTATCATTGTCGCGCCATGCGCCGCATAGAAGAGGAGGATGTCCACGATCTCAAGCAGCACCTTTGGGTTGGCGAAGTTGAGATCCACCTGGTCCCGGCTGAAAGTCGTCCAGAGCCATTTCTTCCCGTCCTCGGAATCATAATCATGGAGGAGAGGGAGATTCCTGGTCCGCAGCACCGACGAAGTGTCCGTATCTGGCGCAAGTGAAATGAAATAACCGGCATATTCGGGATTACCCGCCAGATACTCCTTCAAATAACGGCTCCGGCTTGAGACATGGTTGATCACGCCGTCGAAGACCAGCTTGAAATCATTGCCCAATGCATGGATATCGTCCCAGCCGCCAAGCTCCTGCCTTACCTCTCGGTAGTCGATCACTGAAAATCCGTCGTCGGACGAGTACGGATAGAAAGGCAGGAGATGGACGAATGAGATTTCATCCTTGAAGTTCTCCTTCAGGAATCCATGGAGGGTGGACAAGGGATTTTTCCCGCCGGTCACCGAACCGCCGTACGCAATAAGGAATGAGTCTTTTTCGCTCCAGCCGGTCTTCGCCGCTACAATCCTGCCATGATACGCTCCGATGAGCTTCTCAAGATCCTCGAAGATCAATGGAGAAGCCTCGCCATAGACGAACCGCAGACGCTTCATCATCCTGTTTTTTACGATATGGTCCATAAACTGCAAATTATCCTCACGGCAGACATGCGCCATTCTTCTTCAAATTGCTTCTCAGCGCATCCGTACTTATGGTATGTACATCGCCCCTCTTTTTAAATTTTCCTTCGATAGGAATCGAAAGAAAATTCTCATGGGATAATTACGGATGAATGGGCAAACTGCTGCGCCTTCATTGCGTTGAGTACGCGTATCGAATTCACGATCAGGTCCGGACTGATCTCGTTTTCCAGTTTGCCGCCACGCACCGCCTTGTGGAAATTATCCCACTGGTATCCGCCTGAAACAGCGCTTCTGTCAATAAATACCGTCTCCATCACCTTTTCATCCTTCCCCTTGACAGTCTGCAAGGTCAATACCGTCTTGTCCTTTGTCTTCCCGAAGAATTCAGCGGATGTAATCGCCCTTGTGACAGTGCCGTTCTCGAAATGGATTATCAGATTGTTGGAATATGGGTTTCCATTGTTGATGCAGAAGGATCCGAGGATGCTTGAGACGCATCCGTTCTCGAACCTGATCGAAAGCTGGGCGTTGTCCGCCGTCGGCCGCCCAGTGAAGATCCTCGAATGCATCACGTGTATCTCCTTTGGATTTCCGCAGAGCTGGAGAAGATCGTTTATCCCATAGATCCCCAGCCTGAAGATCGGAGCCACCGGACATTTCGCAGGATCATCCATCCAGCTGCCGTCCGGCTTTTCAAAATATCTCGCGAATGTCTCCCATCTCGCGGCAATCGGCTGTCCGAGACTATATTTGCCGCGCCATTCGAAAATCTGCCTGATATCCTCCGACGGAACAGGGCTTGGTGAATTCAAATGCAGGGTCTTCCCGAGTTGCTTCGCCTTCATCAGGACCGCCATCGCCGCCACCGGATCATCCTCGAACGGCTTTGTTGTCATCGCATGTTTGCCTGCGCTGATTATGCTGTCTAGGAGCTTCGCACGCCCGCGCGGCGGAGTGTAAAGCCCGACAGCCTCAATCTCGGAACTTTTCAAAATACCGTCAAGCGATTCAAAAACACGGAGACCATATTTTTCTCCAAAGGATTTTGCCTTTGCAGCATCGAGATCACAGATTCCAACGAGTTCGATGAATTTATTTCCAGGCCCGTCGATGAGCTGGCTTTCAATTATATGCCTTCCGAAATTCAATCCTACCAGTGCAAGTTTAATACGGCTATCCATAATTTATTTTCTCCCTTCTTGTACAGTGCTGCATTCCCTGGAAAAGAACGCGTCAGCAGAGTGGCGTGCTCTTCGCCTGCGATTTCATATCATCATTTACTGCTGGTGGCGACGCAGACGCTCTCGATGCGCAGCTGTCCCTTTTTCACGCCTTCAGGAACTACAGGCATTATCTCGAGCACATGTTTTCCTGGAGGAAGCGCGGTCAGGCTTTTGCGCCATATGAAGAGGTTGCCCTGTCCGTAGGTCATCTTGAAGGGCCAGACGGGAGCATATTCGATCTTGTCCTTCTGCTGCCTTGCAAACGGCAGGACTTTTCCGTCAACCTTGATCTCAACGTCCAAACCGTCCTGGTTCGCCTCTCCGAACAGTCCGATGAAAGTACCTTCGAACTCCAGCTTAATCGGCTCGACATTGCCGGCATCCTTTGCGACATCGAACATGGCAACATCACCCATCCATCGGCTTGAGAGTCCGTCGAACCAGAGCGAAGTACGGAATGTCTTTGCCTTGGCCCAGCCCTTTGGCGGCTGCGAGTCGGCCAGGCATATTCGCTTGATGGAGGTCATCTCGCCGAAGACCGGTTTTTCCGGAACTGTGCAGACAATGTTCTCCTTTACAGCCGCTTCATATCCGAGGCGCACCGCATCGAAGAACACTTCGTAGCCAGCATCGTCAGGATGCGCGCCGTCGAACGGCCATAACACATCAATCGGCTTCTTTCCGCTTGTGATCGTCTCCTGCATGAGCGGATAGAGGTCGCCCTGGCCGGTGCGGTAGGCGGCAGAAAGCCTCATGTGGTCGGTGCGGCGGTAGACCTTTTCAAGATCATAGGCCTTGCCGAACTGCCACTTGAATGCGAAATAAAGCTGCTCGACCGGAATTCCCTTTTCAATGATCCTGCGTAGAAGCGTCTCGTAGTTTATGAGCGACTCGACATCCTTCTGGTCATAGCCGTCATTGACGGTGAAATCAAGGAATACCAGATCGGGCTTCTTAGAGAGCACGTCCCTTTCGAGACGAAAGAGTCCGAGATCGGATCCGGTCCCTCCAATTGCCGCGTCATTGAATGTGAAATGGGCCTTGGGATATTTCTCCGTCAAATACCTGGCCATTAGACCGCGTATGCTTGCCTTGAGCGGATCGCTTGCGTTGGCACCGTAGGTAAGGGAGCCGCCGAAAAAGACGACAGACAACGCCTCGCCCGCCTGCGCCTTCCTGTCAAATTCCGCAAACGATGCAGCCGGCCTGGCACCAGCATCATCTGCCCTGATGGATGTTGCCGACAATGCAAAAACAATTCCGGATAAAAGTCCGGCGAATATGAACCTGCCTGCTCCCATGATAACTGCTCCTTTTATAATCCATTTGGGTTGTTTGCTTTAATAAACATAGCATATATTATGGAGTATATATGTCAAGGACGGATAACTGGGAAATATTATCAGAATCATCCCACGGGACGACTCTGAATTCTGGTTAAAGGAAATCATAACATAGGGTCTCATCCATTTCCCGCCCATGCCACTACTCCACTTCCAGTTCGGCCTTCATGCGGCGGATGCTGTCAAGCCCGGCAATCTCCCATATGCTGGCATAACCGCCGGCGCCTGCGACAAAGTACCATTTCCCATCTTCCGCATTCTGGTAGACGGTGGAATTGAAGTGCTCGACCAATAGCGTATTCTCGCTGGGCGTGGCAGTGGCGCTGTCATTCAGCAGGTTGCCGACGAAGAGGCCGTCGTCGGTAAAAACCTTGTCCTGACCGTTCTCATCCACAAAAGAGAAATACTTTCCGGCGACGGGGCCGCCGAGACCGCAGGCGCGTCCATAGAATTCCCCGTTCTTCGCGATGCCGCAGGCTTTCCTGCCGGCGCGCCAGAGAAGCTTGCCGTCCTTGTCCAGCCGGTATACATACACGTCCGAGAGGTGGGAACTGTGCCCGATGCCGCGCGGATCAGAACCGTTGGCATCGGCGTTTCCAAACACGCCACCGTCGGGAGTGTGCCATATTGAACTGAGATTGGCGCGCTGTCCCGGCTTCTGGGCGGCTGCAAGGGGGATTTTCCGTGCGTTAGCAAAGCCATAGACAGGCACGCCATCATTCTGGAAGGTCGGAGTCAGGGCGAAGACATTTGCACCGCGTCCATCCAGCAGGTAGATGGTCATGTCGCGCTCATCAACGCTTCCGCCCCAGTAGGATGGCACGAACACATCGGGCGACTTCGGATCCTGCGGGGTGACAATCCTCTCTCCCGCGTCCACTTTTCCGTTCAAGTCCAGATCGTTGAATATCCATTTGTCCTTCCATCCCGTCTTGTCACGGTCGACGCCGATCGAAGCCACCAGGATATTCCTGTAGCCGTCGATGCGGAACAGGCTTACCACCGGTCCTCCGCAGAACATGTAGGTTGCATCCTTGTGGCGTATGATGCGCGGGAACCAGCGGCCATGCGGAACTCGATCGAGTCGCCCTGCCACCATACATTGTTCACGCCGCCGTCGTTCTCGAACCTGCCGTCCGCATTGAAGACCGCTCCGAGGTAGAGCGCCTGTGCGTCATACATGGCGGTCCAGGTGACGTTGAACTTGTCCTTCAGCTGCGCATCGACATAGTGGGGGCCGTAGGCGCAGGAGAGATCCCATTCGGAGAGATCCCCGTCGACATTCACGGCGCCCGGCGCTGGAACAACGAATAAGTCTGAATTGTCGGTGATTAGAGGAATCTCTCCGTTGCCGCGGAAAATGGCCTGCCCCCATAGATTGCGCTCGAACCGCAGTTCAGTCGGAATGTCAAGTATCTGGCTGGCGCCACGGGTCCACCAGACTTTCGCGAGGTTCTTCGTGCCGGACGAGTCGCTGAAGTCCACGGCCACGTCGGCGGCAACCTTCCGCCCTGGCTCGGGCTTGAATCCGTCGAAGAATTCCAGCGGAATCTTGATTTCGGCCATGTAGCCCTGCCCTTTGCGGTTCGATTCAGGCTGGACGGCCATCTCGGCGCCGGGCACCGGCCCCATCCACGCAAGCTCGATCTTCGTCGCCGGAGAGCTGATCCGGACTGGCTTTACAGTTCCGGCCTTCTGCTGGCGGAAGGCGAAGATGACAGGCTTGCCCTGCTGCATGGTCATGAGTATATGGAAGTCGTCGGGTCCGCCGTCGGCCTGCGCCTTCACGGGCTCCTTGCCAGCGCCGAGGTACAAGTGCAGCGCGTCGCCGGTCTTGAAGGCGCTGGATGGATCATTGCCGCCATTCTTCATGGGCGATGCGTCGCGGACGCGGAAGGCCAGATACAGGTTCTTGTCATCCCACATTGCACAGGTGCGGGCACTGCGGTCAGAGGCAGACGCATCCACCTCGTAGGTGGCGGGGGCGCTCAACACCCATTCATCGAGTTTACCGTCTATGACAACCGATTTCGGCGCGCGGATTATGTTCAACGGCAGCGGCTCGTCGGCAGCCTGTACGCAGAACTCCGTTGCCGCCAGGCCTAGAACCATTCCCATGAACGTCAATACTCCGAGGGTTCCCTTCTTCATGCTCACTCCTTATATTAAACATTTCATTCATTTGACTTTACGATCCCGACACCCCACGTCTCCGGCTCCAGCCTGGCTTCAGAAGGCAGGTCATAGACCATCGCCGCACCGTTGCGCCCCCAGTGGAGCCGGGCGTTGTTGACCTGCCCGGCAGGATCACTGAAGGTAATCGACAGGTCAAGCCCGAAACCTCCGGATTTTCCGTCAAGCCCGATATCGGACAATGGAACCGCAGCTTCCAGGACATATCCTCCTGCCGTGGTCTTCACCACGCATTTCGCTCCCGGAAGTTCCTCGACGCGGTCCATCTTCACCTCTCCGGACGGCGACTTGAACGAAACGGGTTTTACGTTCTTCGGCCATTTTGGACGGAACGCCACCACAACATTCCTGCCATCGGCCGTCGGGGCGAACATTATCCTGGCATCCTTCTCGGCCGGCTGGCGTTTCTTGTTGTCCTGGCCGAGCCAGAGGCTGACCTCGTCACCGGTCTTGAAGAGGGTGGAAATATCCGAGCCTCCGTTTTTCCATGGAGAAGAGTCCCTGACCTCGAAGCATACGTAGATATTCCTATCGTCGATCATGAGTCTCGCCGTCCCTTTCGCATCGTCGGACAGCACCATCGGCGCGGCTTCCGACTTTGCGAATTCCGCAGGATTCCCGTCGAGTTTTGGTTCAGCCGCTGTTTTTGCAATCCTGAGTTCACGCGTTTTCGCGCCAGATTTTGAGGCAAGCTGTTTCTTCGCCAATTCGATATCCTTTTCAGTCAGTTGGAACTCACCGCTGAACCGCTGCATTTTTTGATCGGCACCTGTCACTTCATAGACATGTATGGCATCGCTGGCGGCAAGCAGATAGACTTTCCCCGTCCTGGGATGCGTAAACACACGTGAATTGAAGAGTTCAACCCATACCGTATAAGGAGATGGGACAGGAGCACGCGATATGTCTTCCAGCAAGGTATCGACATAAAGCCCGTTCTGCTTGTCCCAGGCGTGGACAAGGCTGTTCTCGTCGGTCCAGAAAAGATAGTCGCCGACGATTCCGGCCGCGCCGGTCGGGCAGTAATGCTGGCCTGGACTTGCGAATGTCGCACAGCGTTCCCCGGCGTGCCATAAAGGCCTGCCGGTCGCCTCGTCGTAGCAGGATATCTGTGCGAATTCATAGTCGCGTCCGTGCCCTACTCCAGGAAGATTCCTTGAATTATATCCTCCGTTCAAGGCATACGTCCTTCCGCCGTCGGCAAATGCCGAACGCGCTCCGGCCGCTCCATGGGTCAGCCCGGGCCGGTTCAATCCGGCGTGCGCCGCCAGCTCCCATTTGTAGACAGGCACGCCGTTCTTCCATTCGGACACAGGCAGTTTCCACACGCCGCCCTTCGCATCGTCGGACCAGTCGTGGGTGTAGAGGTTGAAACCAGAATCAAAATACCAGCCCCAGCCCTGCTGGGGCCCGGGGCCGTCGAGCGGATATGCCGGAGACGAGGTTGTCTGCCATTCGTCAGGCTGTTCCCTGCCATCGCCGTTGAGATCAGACCAGGTTCCCTTGAAACCTGTATTCTTGCGTGAATACTTGTAATTGCCGTCGGCCTGTTTTTCGAGCCAGCCTCCGTAGACCCTTGAAATGTAGCGGAAACTGGAATCGTCCAATTCAACGATCGCTCCGCTGCCGCCGCACCACCAGACCTTGCCGTCATGATGCCTGATCCGAGGCCACCATTTCGGGGAGACGAATCCGTCGCCGCCCTTGTAGACTCCGCTCCAATAGCTGTCAACCTTCCACCTGCCGGTCCCATAGTCCAGTTCATATCGAATTATGTCGCCATGGGTGTCAGCATAGACATGTTCAGGAAATTCCTCGTCTATGCCGAACATTCCGCTGAAATAGTAGGGGCCGTGGAATTCGCGTTCGAGCGTGCCGTCGGACGACCAGCGCGTGAAGCGTTTTGGCGCGGATTCTTCTGCGATGAATATTTTACCGTTTCCCGTCACGCACAATCCTGC
>JBAQUG010000593.1:0-13024 GCA_049297395.1 Victivallales bacterium
ACCCAGTCCCGAGACCGTGATGCCTGACCTGATGCGGTTCCTGGGAGACCAACCATGCGTTGCGCATAACGCATCCTTCGATTCCCGCTTCTATCATGCGGAAATGAACAGATCCGGCATCGCCCACGAGCGCACATTCTTCTGCACTATGATGCTGTCCAGGCGCCTGATTCCAGATCTGCCCAGCTATAAGCTCGGAAGCCTGACACACCACCTGGATCTATCAGCACCGGCAGATGGGAGCTGCCACCGCGCCCTTTACGATGTCTTGTTGACCGTTGAACTCTGGAAACGCATTGGAAGCATCATCAGTGAAAGAATTGGAGGGAAAGCTCCCAGCCACGAGATCTACCATGCGATTATGAAGAAATCAAAAGCAGCTGTCCCGAAATATCTCGACAAGCTGGCGGAGAAGGATGTAGGCAACGTATCTCCGCAGGCCACCTGAATCATCTTCTGCGATGAACTACGTACTGTATCGATTTTTTCATCTTGGACATTTCCTCTGATGACACCCTGCATTCCGCGCCTTCGGAACAGCCGCAGCAGGTATCCATATCGGAACAGCCTTTTTCCGACGGCAATGAAATTTTTATTCCGAGCATGCTGTCCATGAGTTCATCCCTCTTGCCGCAGGCGCAGAGATAGTGGGATATCCCCGTCCTATCGTTTTCCGGCGCGGACTTATACAACTGCATCATTCCCTCCTTCTGCTTCTTGATGAGATATGCGGTGCGGAAAATTATTTCATCCCTGTCAGAGGAGGGAAGCGAGTAGGCCTTTTCCAGGGCATATCTGGAATCATCGAACATTGAGGTGAAAAGGCCGGTGTCGGTTTTTCCGCATCTTTCATTAAGCTTAATTGCCTCCGACAGACGGAGGTTTGAGCAGGCCATCTTGAATTCCGCCTTGCCCTTGCCGTTGAAGGTGCATGCAAATTTGAGTCTTTCGAAATTGCGTTTTACAGGATAAAGCATGTCGCCCGGTAATGCACCGCTCGAGGCCTGGGAAGTTCCTGCCAGCAGAATGATGCTTGCCAGGATGAATGCTGCGGCGATGCGCATGATTAGCTGGAAAGGATGGACAAGTCTCTTTTTTACCGGGTCATTCGCGGCGGGATCCAGCAAAGAAGAAAAATCCGGGATTTCCGTTGCAGGAGGCGTCTGGAGATTGTTCAGATCCAAGGCGAAATAAAGCATTTCTCGGAGCCGCCCATATTCCGGATGTTCCTTGTATCCATCCAGGACATCCCCGGGAGCCCTGCCGCTGGCAATGTCTTCCAGGCATCGGTCAAAGATGTTTTCCATGCTTTCTTTCATTTTGCCAGTTCCTCCGACAGTACGTATTCAGTAAACTATGTCGTTTACTTAATCCGTACAAAACTTTTGATTTCGCATTTCATCAGATGTAAATATTCACTGGACGAACATGCTTCAGTGAATATTTACCTCCGACATCATTTCCCTCAGTTCTACAAGCGAGCGGAACTGCATTACGCGTACCGCTTCAGGCGTCTTTCCTGTTATTTCGGCCACTTCCTCCGAACTCAGGCCCTGTATGAACCTTAAAGCGATTATCCTTCTCTTTTCATCATCAAGTCTTTCAAGCGCGCTGCGTATGTCCATCTTTAATTCCGTCTTTGTCGATGCCCCGTTGCCGCCATCCAGATATTTGTCGGATTGCAGTACGTTCTCCTCAAGCCTCATCCTGGATTCTTTCGATCTATAGAAATCCTTGGCTGTGTTCTCCGCTATCTTGTAGAGCCAGGCCTCGAAATTGCCCTCCTGGGATCCTATGTTCTTTACAACCTTTTGAAACACCTCGGCCGTCAGATCCTCATAAATTGTGCGGTTGCTCCGGTAATACATGTACTTGAGAATCCTAGGGTAATAATATTCATATACCATCCCCAGGGCGCGCAGATCCCCGCTGCCCCTTGATTTTTCAATGAGCTTGTCCAGGAAATCTTTTTCTTTAAAGCTTTTCATGAGCATAAGACGATCAAGAGTTGAAAATGTTACAGTTCACAGGAAAAAATGTCTGCTTTAGTCTACGGAGCTGCGCTTTCCCCGGATTTCCGTCTCAAGATGGAATACAGCACCGGGAGCAGTACAAGCGTCAGGAGTGTGTTTGTCAATATTCCGCCAATTACGACTGTGGCCAGAGGGCGCTGGATTTCCCCGCCGACTCCGGTATTCACAGCCATGGGTATGAAGCCCGCTGCGGCCACGAGCGCGGTCATGAGCACAGGGCGCAGGCGGATAAGGCAGGCGTTGCGTACTGCGGTTTCAAGGGATCCGCCAGACTCAAGCCGCTGCCTGATGAATGTGACGAGCACTAGCCCGTTGAGGATCGCAACACCGCTTAATGCTACAAATCCTATGCCTGCGCTGACGGTGAAGGGCATGCCCCGGAACCAGAGCGCAAATATTCCGCCGATCGCGCCGAGTGGAATGCCGGTTGCGACGATCAGGACATCGCGTATTGATCCCAGGCTGAAAAACAGCAGTACAAATATCAGGGCAAGCGCCATTGGCACTACAAGCAGCAGCCTGTTGTTGGCGCGCTCCATGTTTTCGAACTGTCCTCCCCATTCGACTATGTAGTTCTCCGGCATCTTCACCTTCTCGGAAATCTTCTGTTTCGCTTCGGCGACGAAACCGGAGACATCCCTGCCACGCACATTGCATTGGATGGTGATCCGGCGCTTGCCCCATTCACGGTTGATGGTCGAGGGGCCTTCAGTCTCGGTTATCCGTGCAACGCGGTTCAGCGGAAGTACCGGACCAGTCTCCGAAGGGATGAGGGTGTTTGCAAGCGTCTCCGGATCCGTACGCTGCCGGTCAGGAAGCCGTACCACAAGATCGAACCGTCTCTGCCCCTCGCGGATCTCTCCGGCTTTTCTGCCGCCGCCGGCCTCGACTACGTTGAGCACGTTCCTTGTTGAGACAGCGAATCTTTCAATGGCCTGCGGATCAATTTTGACCTGCAGTACCGGCTGGCCGGAAACCTGTTCGACATTGACTTCGTTGACGCCCCGGACATTGACGAGCACGGACTGGACTTCGTCCGCAAGGCGGCGGAGTTCGTCGAGATTGTCTCCGAATATCTTGATGCCTATGTCGGAACGGATGCCGGCGATCATTTCGTTGAGGCGCATCTCGATGGGCTGCGTGAATGAAGGGCGCATCCCCGGGACTTGAGCGGTGATTGCGCGCATCTTGTCGGCCAGCTCTGATTGCGAACGTGCCTTTTTCCACCGGTTCCGGGGCTTCAGCGAGATGAAGATGTCGGCCAGTTCCACGCCCATCGGATCTGTTGCGACTTCCGCAGTGCCCAGCCTGGTCCATATATGCTCTATTTCGTCCGGAAAATTTTTCCTGAGGGCCTGTTCCACGAGGAGATTCTGGGCGGCCGACTCATTCACCGAAATGCCTGCCAGACGCACCATGTTGCACACAATCGCACCTTCGCCGAGCCTGGGAAGGAACTCACCTCCAATGCGCATGGCCGGAAATGCCGAAACGGCAACCAGTATCGCCGTTACCGCAAGGGTGAGGATGCGGTGGCGCAAGGAAAAATCCAGCACGGGCTCATAGATGCGGTGTGCAATGCGTGCCAGCACGGGCTCCTTCTCCTCAACTCTTCTGGGGAGGAAAAAGGCTGCCAGGACAGGCACGACCGTCAACGCAAGAAGAATGGATCCTACAAGCGCGAATATCAATGTCAGGGCCATTGGCTTGAACAGCTTGCCCTCAATCCCCTCCAGCGTCAGGACGGGAAGGAATACAATAAGGATGATGCCTACGCCGAAAACTACTGGGCGGACCACCTCCGTCGGGGCGCTCCGCAATATTTCCTGGCGTTCATCGTCCAAAAGGTCGCGTCCCAGTTCACGGCGCCGCTCGGCAAGCCGCCGCATCATATTTTCCATCAGCACCACCGACCCGTCGACTATCAGTCCAAAATCAATGGCTCCAAGACTGAGAAGGCTGGCGGCGATGCCGGCTTCCAGCATGAAGGTGCCGGCGAAGAGCATTGAAAGGGGAATGGCTGCAGCCACAATCAGCCCCGCACGCAAGTTTCCAAGAAAGGCGAAAAGCACAATTATCACCAGCAGCGCCCCGGCCATGAGATTGTGCATGACGGTACGGATTACATTGTCGACAAGTTCAGTCCGATCATAAAGCATTTCGACCTTCACGTCCGCCGGAAGGGACTTCTGCACTTCTGCAAGCTTCGCCTTGAGAGCCTTGGCGACAACCGCGCTGTTCTCGCCCATAAGCATGAATCCGAGTCCGAGCACGACCTCGCCCCTGCCGTCCGCAGTGGTGGCGCCACGGCGTATTTCGCTGCCTATCTGGACGGTTGCAACATCATGGATGCGTACTGGAACTCCGTCAATTGCCGTGATGACTATGTTG
Source organism: Victivallales bacterium (assembly GCA_049297395.1). GTDB lineage: Bacteria > Verrucomicrobiota > Lentisphaeria > Victivallales > GWF2-50-93 > GWF2-50-93. Next base: position 4,425 of record JBAQUG010000593.1, read on the forward strand.
CCGATCTGCTCCGTGCTGGTGGTGAGGCCTATTCCATGCACAAGGAGGGCCTCTCCGCTCCGGGTTATCTGTCCGCCGCCGACATTCTGGTTGTTCTCCCCGAGCGCATCGAAGAGTTTCTCAAGCGTGAGATTGTATTTGATGAGCCGGTTGGTGTCGGCAACCACGTGATATTGCTTTTCAAAGCCGCCCCAGGAGTTGATTTCCGCCACGCCGGGAACCTTTCGGAGTTCGAGTTTTATGACCCAGTCCTGGATTTCCCGGAGGTCCAGAAGCGTGTATTTGGGATTGTCCGAACGGATGACATAATGGAATATCTCTCCGAGACCTGTGGAGATGGGGCCGAGCTGTGGCCTGGCCAATCCTTCAGGAAGTTCCGCCTCCAGCATGCGTTCGCCCACAAGCTGGCGTGCGTCCAGGATGGATGTCCTGTCGTCAAACGTGGCGACGATCTGTGAGAGCCCGAACTTGGAGATCGAACGGACATTGATGAGGCCGGGCAGTCCGCCTATTGCAGATTCTACGGGAATTGTAATCTGCGCCTCTATCTCCTCGGGATTGAGGGATGCGGCCACGGTATTCACCTGCACCTGGACCGGTGTGGTGTCAGGAAATGCATCTATCGGAAGGATGCTCACTGCGCGGATCCCGACAATCGCAAGGACAATGCCAAGCACGCAGACGAAAAGCCTGTTGCGCATGGAAGATTCAATTATCCAGTTGAGCATCGCGATTACCACCGATTATGTTTAGAATTTCACTTTAATCTTCTGATAGTAGGGAAATTTTCAATTCCACAGGCAAGATGCCTGTGTTACATTTTAAGGGTTAATCGACGCATCCCGCGCCACGACGCGAAATCAGCAGCTGGGACTTCAGCGCAAAACTGCGGTTGACGACCACCGGTTCATCGGCTTTAAGCCCGGACAGGACTTCCAGCTGTCCTTCCTGTCTGCCGCCGGCCTGAATGACGCGCGCCTCAAAAAGGTCGTCGGATATCTTGATGAACACTACCTGTTTGCCCTCGATGTTCTGCAGCGCTGGCAGGGGGATGATCAGGGCCTTGTCGGTGGAATGCGAGAGTATCCGGGCGCGTGCAAACATCTTGTCACGGAGCAGCCCGTCGGCGTTCGGCACCTCCGCACGGGCCTGCGTCATGCGCGTACGATCATTCACCTGCGCGGAAATCCATGTGATTCCGCCCTTGAACGTGCGGCCGGGAAGGGCGTCAACGGCCAGTTCCACGTCCTGTCCTTCCTTGACATGCGACAGGTTTGATTCAGGAATGCTGATCATTGCCCAGACCGTGCCGCGGTCCGCTATCAGGAACAGCCGCCTGCCTGTTTCAACCAATGATCCCAGAACTGCGCTGCGCTCAACAATCTCTCCCGCGAATGGTGCCCGGATCTCAAGGTACACCGATTCATCGGGACGTTTTGCAAATGTCTCAATGTCCTCCTTGCTGAATCCCAGAGTGCGGGCGTGCTGGCTCGCGGCATGGAATGCCGCCTCGGCCTCCTGAAGATCCTTTTCCGGCAGGATGTTGCTGGCGCGCAGCTTGCGGTTGCGCTCCAATATCTTGTGTGTAAGCACCGCCTTGGACAGCACTTCAGCGAAGGAGGCTGACCAGAGGCGCGCGATCATCTGGCTTTCCTTCACCTTGGAGCCAAGATCCACGTCAACCGATTGGATGATGCCTTCGGCAGGTGCAACAATATGCGCAAGCTTGTTCTGGTTGAAGGATATTTCCGCATTGCATTCCATTCCGCCCTTCATGCTGCTGATCGTCGGCACTGCGGTCGTCACCCCCAGCAATTCAGCGGAGGTGGCGGATGGCAGACGCAGTTTCAGCCCCTGTCCCGGAGACATGCGTGCTATAAGGTCAGGATGGCATATCCCGCATTCCTTCTCCGGGACATTGTGCTCCCTGCACATCATTTTCTTCTCATCGGCGGGTCCGCAGCAGTCGTCCGCCTGCGGCTTCGTTTCCGTCCGCGAAACTGGTTTCATTGCGGGATTGCAGATAACGCATTCGTCCTCGTAGAGACCATGCTCCTCGCAGTAAGGGCGGTTCTTGTCCTGCATCTCAGGACGGCATTTCCAGCACCGGTCCTCGTAGCGGTTGTGCTCCTTGCACCACAGACGCTTCGGATCACGCTGTTCAACGGATAATCCGGCCGTGTTCAACGAAGGCTGCCGCTCCGCCCCGTCCTTGCCCTTTTCACCCTTGGGCTTCCCGCATCCGAACAGCAATACTCCCGTCAGGGACAAAATGATGAGATATGAGGAGGATGGATTTTTCATTTTAAAGGCAGTTAAGCTCCTTTCTCTTTTTCGCCAGAACACCATAATGATATGGCGGCAGATCAATATGCGATTTTTCTATTGCAAACCCCGCTTCTTCGAGCCAACGGCGACAATCGGCGGGTCGCGGACGGATGTCCATGGGCGGGCCTCGTGGTGTTTCGGGATCATGGTTCCAATGCATAACGCCGGCTGTTCCGCCGTCATTCAGTATCCTGAATGCCTCGGAAAGAAGGCCGACTGGATCTTCTGCGTGAAGAATGTTGAAAAGCACTACATAATCTACGGATGCATCAGGCAATCCGGTTCCATCCACCATGAAATCACGCAAATACAGCCGTACGTTTCCGACACCCTGCTGTTCAGCAAGACGTTTACTTGCCTCAATCATGGACGGTTCCATGTCGAATCCGTGGAGCGTGCCCGGAATCCGCCTCGCGGCCGGTACGGCAAACGTCCCGTAGCCACATCCTAAATCCACGGCATCGCGTATGTCGCCGGCAAATTCCAACGCATCGAGGATTTTTTCAGGATTGAAGAATGTGTGCCATAATTCCTCATCAGGCATGTCGCTTTCACGTATATTCATGATCCATCCCCCCATGCATGCGCCATCCGCGCGACAAGATCAATCATCGACTTGTTGCCGTTTTCTTCTCCCTTCTCGAAGTCGTTCTCAACTGTTCCCATCTGATTGGTTACATGGGCGAAACAGATTACCGGATACTTTTTCGCCTCCGAGAAAGCGTAGAGGGCCGCCGCCTCCATTTCGACAGCCAGAAGACCTTCCAGACGTGCGAAAGCTATAGACTCTTCAGTTTCGCGGAATGGTGCGTCGGTGGTCCAGGTTCCTCCCTGCACGATATCCAGTTCCCCGGACAACGCGGTCCTGGCAACAGTGAGGATGGATGGCGAGATGTGCGCGTAAGGTGCTGGAGGCAGATAATGGTAACTGGTTCCTTCATCGCGGAGCGCCCGGTCGATGAGAACGAAATACGGCGGAACTCCTGCGGATAGTATCTGCCCGGCGGAGGTAACACTCAACAGCAGGCGGCATCCGGAGGCGAACATCTCTTCAGCGACCAGGACTGCAAACGACGCCCCAACCACGCAGCCGACCACCCCAATCGTTGCTGTAGCTGTCTTCAAATCGACCATTTCGGTGTGATAGCACGCCCAATAGGGATTGAGGCGCGCCCCGGCGCGGAGCAGTTGACGCGAAAGGTCTCCGTCCGGATCGAGCAGGCAGATTTCCGGCACCTTGCCTGCCGGTACGGATTTTTGCCGGCGTGCTTCGCGCAACAGGCCGTCCGGGGAAAATACCGAGGGACGGTCGTGATGCTTGTGGTCGAGAATGGGAATCACTGGCGCAGACCTCCGTTTAGTGCGTAAATCCGATAATTCCAAGAATTTCCCTTGCAAGCGTACCTGCCTCTCCAGCGGGTACTATATTGGCGTCGGAGCTTGTTGCAAGATTTCCGTTCTTTATGTCCGCGCCTCTGTATATCTTCAGAAACGGAAGAAGCTTGCCGTCTACGCTCTTCTTCATTCCCTGGAATCCAAGGACCGCAGAAGGATGCCCCCCGCATGCGTTCGGACAGCCGGAAATCTTTATGGAATTCAAGATGGTCGGCAGGTGCTTCGCGCGTTTCCCAGGATCACCGGCGAAAAGCCTGTCCAGCTCTTCAGCAATCGATTTTGCAATCGTCGGAGAGTCCAGGATTCCAATCTTGCAGACCGTAGCCCCGACACAGCACGTGAGAAGACCGCTGAACGATCTGCCAGTAAGATTCAATTTGTCAAGAATATCATAAAGGGATTTCAAACCGCCGGAATGCACCGCAGGCAGAATGATGTCCTGCCCTTGCGAAATCCGCATATATATACATCCGGCTTCGCCGGCTGTATTACAGACTTCTTCGAAGTCTGGAAGAGAGAGATTGCCGCTTGGGACAAAGAGCCTGACGGAGAAGATTTCATTGCCGAAGACGGTTGGCGAAAGGGCGTAGTTTTTCCAATGGTCATAATTTTTATTAATATTTTGGCAGGAAAGGACAGGGGTTTTGCAGACGGAAGTACTTGATATCTCGGATAGAGTATAATTTATCTTTTCAGTGCGGCCAAAATATTCATAAAAATTATTGGCGAAGGCATTCGCCCCGACCTTCTGGACATAGAAGCGCAGCCTGGCCTTCGCTCGGTTGGTCCTGTCGCCATGGTCATGGAAGATCTCCAGGACGGCCTTTATGCATCTGAGAAGCTCTTCTTCTGGAAGGAAATCGAATATCTTGACGCCAACGGAGCTTTCGCGGCCCATTCCGCCGCCGGCGTATGCTTCGAACCCCTTCTTCCCATCTGCGATCTTCGCAATAAATCCGAGATCCTGTACGGTCGCCATGGAAGCATCATCCTTGCAGCAGGAGAAACCCGCCTTGAACTTTCTCGACAGCTGGAACGACTTCTCCTGTTCACGGAGGAATTCATCTGCGGCATTCGCGTATGGCTGTACGTCAAAGATTGAGTCCGGGGAAATGCCGCTGTGCGGACATGCGACGATATTCCTGTACGTGTCTCCTCCTCCTCCTCTGAACAGGATGCCTTTGTCATTCAGTTCCGTAACGATCGGATGAATTTTATCTGTTGCAACTTCATGAAGCTGTAAATCCTGCCTTGTCGTCAGATGAATGTATCCAGCACCATTCTTTCTCGCAGTTTTGATGATTGTCCTAGCATCCGATAATGACAGATGCCCGCCGGTAACCCGTATTCTGACCATGAATCTCCCGTTGCTCTGTTCGTAAATCCCCAGTGGCGCCGCAGACTTCTTGAATTCCGCGGAATTTATCTTGCCAGCGGACAATTCCTCCGCCCTTAGCTTAAGATTTTCGTATTTTTGATCCCAGAATTTCTTATTCATTGATTCTCCTTTGTTATAAATTTTTCCGCTTCGGAAAAATTTATATGCAATAACTTGGTATTATATCCGTGCTCGTCATCAGCTGCTTTATCCTGTCAGTCGCCTCCTTGACCGGAGTATTGGCAGGGAAATTCAGATCCGGCCTGAACTTCGTGAAATAGTTTTCGCCGACGTTGACTACAAGTATCTCGTTCGGGGAATTGAGAAGTTTCAGCTTCTCCAGATCATACTCGTCTGCATTGTCGATGATGGTTATGAAGATCAGGCCGGCATCGGTCATTATCCTCGCCAGCTCTCCGATCCTCCGGACGTGCTCGTCCCTGTCCTCCAGGACTGCCTTCATGTCGGAATCGAGTCCGCCGACAAGGCTGGACATCCCGAGATAATAGACATCAAGGTTTAAGTTGAAAAGGCCCTGTTCGAGATTCTTGGCGATCTCCCGCTTGCCGGTCCCCTTTTCGCCGGTGAACACGATGAATTTCCCTCGGTGATGGTTTCTTCCTGCGCGAGCCGAACTGTTGACCAGTCCTCTTTCCCAGGAATATTCACGCTGCTGGACATGATCCTTCAGAAGGGAGCTCTCATCATCGGCCTTTCCTATGACTATCCCGCCGCCGGCGATCTCATAGTTGTCCACGATCACAAATCGTCCGGTCCCTTCGATATCGGTTACAAAGTCGAAGGCAATGGGCTTCAGGGTCTCTATGATGCATTCGCCTACATCATGCCTGTCCAGCTGCTTCTTTCCCTTTATTGAAGTGAGTTCTGAAGCATCGAGGACGTTTATGATGTCAACGAGTTCCGCATTTGCACGCGACGCAGCGAGTTTAAGCTTGTACTTCTTGCCTTTTATGAACGGAGCCCTGCCCATCCAGAAGATGTTCACACGCAATCTGGTCCCGACTGTCGGCATGGCATCGCCCTTTTTGCACATGATCTCGCCGGGATTTATATAGATCTGCGTGGAAAGGGTGAAACCTGTCGCGTATGGAGACCCGATCTCTTTGCGTGCAGGGCTGTTGAACCCTTCGATCGAGCTTATAGTTGATTCTTTTCCTGAAGGCAGAAATACAACATTGTCTCCGGCTTTGATGCTTCCGGTTTCAATTGTTCCTGCTACAATTCTGCGTTCATCGTCCTTTTCGGTGAATTTGTAGATGTCCTGTACCGGCATCCTGAAACTTTTCTCGAGGTTGTCGGGCTTCAGGGCGAAAGTCTCGAGCTGTTCGAGAATGGACGGTCCCTTGTACCATGGGATATTTTCGGACCCCCTGATTATGTTGTCTCCGAATCTTCCGCTTGCCGGGATGAAGCTTGATGCGGTGACGCCGATATTTTTCAGGAACTCGGAATAATCCTTTACGATGTTCTCATATACATCCTTTTTGTATTCCGCAAGATCGAACTTGTTTATGATCACCGCGACCTGTTTGATCCCGAGCATGCCGAGGATATAGCCGTGGCGTTTGGAATTCTCCTGGATTCCCTCGTGCGCGTCGATCACGAGCAGGGCGGCGTCGGCGCGAGCGGCGCCGGTCACCATGTTCTTGAGGAACTCAATGTGCCCGGGGGCGTCGATGACCATGTAGTTACGGGTCTTGGTCTTGAAAAAACATCTGGCCATGTCGATCGTGATCCCCTGGCTCTGCTCGTTCTTGAGCGCATCCAGGAGGAATGCATATTCAAACGGCTTGGAATTGCGGCGGCAGTTCTCCTGGACCTGTTCAAGCTTGCCGTTCGGCAGCGAGCCCGTGTCGGCGAGGAGCCTCCCTATGATCGTGCTCTTCCCGTGGTCCACATGCCCCACTATCACTATCTTCAGTAAGTTTTGTATTTCCATGGTTTTTCTTTCTTATTTAATCTTCAGTTATAAAATTTTGCGTGCAAAATTTTATCACATGTACCCCTCACGGCGGAGCGTCTCCAGCCCGCCTCCGTCGTCCTTGTCCTGCGCCCTGCCGGAACGTTCTGCGATATTCGCAAACTTCCCGCTTTTGAGCTCGGCAATTATCTCCTTGACATTCTTTGCAGTCGAATCAACGGAACCGGTACATGGATAGCATCCGAGCGAACGGTATCTCTTGCCTTTTCCGTTGTCGAAATACAATGAGGTGATCGGAATGTTCTCCTTGTCGATGTATTCCCAGATGTTGAGTTCGGTCCAGTCAAGGAGCGGATGCACCCTGATGTGGGTGCCCGGCGCGAAATCGGTCTTGTACTGGTTCCAGAGCTCCGGGGGCTGGTCGTCCACGTTCCAGTCGCTCTGCTTGTCGCGTGGCGAGAAATATCTCTCCTTGGAACGGCTTCCCTCCTCATCGGCACGGACCCCTACGATAACTCCAGTGTATGCCTCTTTTTTCTCGTCAATATCGAATTTTCCGGTGCCATGATTGAGCGTGTAGCGCGGCCATTCGCCGGCAAGAGTGTGCTTCAGCGCCTCGCTCTTGAGATATCTGCAGCAGGTGAGCCGGTCGACCTTTCCGTCGGGATATGTCTGCTTCTCCTCGATTGCCTTCTTGTTCCGTCCGACGATCATGTTCAGCTTCCATTCGAGCGCGATATTGTTGCGGTAGTCTATCATCTCAGGTATTTTGAACGCCGTATCAATGTGCATGAGGGGGAAGGGGACATGCCCGAAGAAAGCCTTCCTCGCAAGCCACAGCAGGACAGTGCTGTCCTTTCCGATCGACCAGAGCATCACAAGGCTTTTGAATTCCCTGTATGCTTCACGGAGTATGTGCACGCTCTGTGCTTCCAAAGATTCTAAGTGATCCATTTTCAAATCCTTTCATAAGTCGTCGGTTGTTGGTCGTCAGTCGTCAGCAATCCGGCTGCTGTCGACCGAAGACTGTCGACTATTTGCTGTTTCTCGCCAGTTTTCCATCCACCACATGCAATCCGCATTCCTTCTTTTCCGGCTCTTCCCACCACCATCGTCCGGCGCGCGGATGCTCTCCGGCCTTTACCGCCCTTGTACAAGGGGAGCATCCGATGCTGGGATATCCGAAGTCGTGGAGCTTGTTATATGGCACTTTGTTCTTCCTTATGTATTTCCATACATCCGCTTCGGTCCAGCTGGCAAGCGGATTGAGCTTTGCCAGTCCAAAATTATCATCCCATTGAATTTGTTCAACAGCCGTACGTGTCACGCTCTGCTCCCTGCGAAGCCCGCAGATCCAGGCGTCCAGGCTTGAAAGATATTTCCGAAGAGGCCTGATTTTGCGGATTTCGCAGCAGAGCTTCCTTTTCTCAATGCTTTCATGGAAGAGATTGGGGCCGTTTTCCCTCTCCATCTTTTCAACTTCCTCCTGTTCCGGGAACAGGATGTCATATCTGATTGAATATTTATCCATGGTTTCGGCAATCGTGTCATAGGTCG